>JAATVL010000237.1 GCA_014523525.1 Nitrososphaerales archaeon TH703
ATTTCTACATTATGTTTGATTTGATTAGAAGCCATTTCTACATTATGTTTGATTTGATTAGAAGCCATTTCAATATTTTCTCTAATAAGTCTACTTAAGGGATCACTATCTTTACTCATAGGATATTATATTGATGATTATTAATTAACTTATCATAATACGATCCTAACCGCAGGTGGAACCATAGTTGGATCCAATCGAAAATGAAGACCAAGAGCGGTTTAGAATTCGGATATGCAAGGGAGCAAGACAACCTGTAGAATTGAGTGTAGATAAACACGGACGTGTTACCTGGTGATTCCGCATTATGCTTAATTATCGTATCATATGAAAATATTATCGATTCAAGTAGGATGTATAATATACGATTATTGTGCACCGTAAATTCATATGATTTCAGACAAGTGTAATAAGGTACTTGTTTTTAGTCTATAGGATAAAGTATGGCATCCTGTTTTAGTGTGAAGGAAAGAGAGTTTATCAGAGACCTCAAAGAGTGGAACATTGAAAAATTGCACAAGAAATATTCTTCAAGTTATAGACGAGTAGTGAAATACAGGCTTTTACAAAAGAGAAGGTTTTTGACAAATGACCTTTTGATGATAAATTTAGTCCTGGAAAAGTTACGATCCTTGTAGGCAATTTTTATATCCGGATGTCTCATCATACCACCAGGTGCGGTAATGATACATCAGACTGAAAATCAATAGAAATGAAGGATATTTTTGACATAGTATACTCTCAAGTAATAGGAACAACTGAATTAATTCTACTCATCGATTGTTCCTGGATTAAGTTTTCTCTTGATTCAATATCTATGAAGTTTTGAAAAAGCGTTTCAAATTTACGATCTAATAATGTTTCTAATATCTATTAAATCCCGCAAGATTGAACTGGCAGTTTCCATTCCACCTGCTCCTTTGCCAATAATTGTTTGTTGGCCTGAATGTTGACATGTAAACGTAACCGCATTGAGAGTACCATCAACACAAATTGGATCCTTTTTAGAGACTGGCTTTGGTGCAACAACTAGTTTTTTTCCATCACAACTTGCAATTAACTTTATGGCATTTCCCTTTTTTCGTTCATTGACAACCTGGGTGGCTTGTACATCTCTAATTCCCGTTCTCTGAACATCACTCATTGTTGATTTCATGTTCATTACCAAGTTGGATGCAATTACTAATTTTGCGACTGCATCATAACCATCAATATCTAGTGTTGGATCTTTTTCTGCATACCCTTTTTCCGAGGCGTCTTTGAGGGCTTGGGAAAAACTCAACCCCTCATACATTTTGCTCAGGATATAATTTGTTGTTCCATTAAGGATGCCTTCTAAATTTAGGATTCTGTCTCCTTTCAAACATCTCTTGGCAAATTCTAGTATTGGCGTCCCCCCTCCAACAGTCCCACTAAATTTAAATTCAATTCTATTGTATTCTGCCAATTCCATCAACGAAGGAAATTCCAATGCAAGAGGTCCCTTATTTACTGTTATTACGTTTTTACCTGACTTCATGGCTGTGATGATGTGGGATTTTCCTGGCTCACCATCTGTGATGTTGGTTGGAGTCAGTTCAATAACTACTTCTGCATCCATATTTTCTATAACATCTAATATTCCAGATGTACCTGTATTGGATCCATACTGCACAACCGATTTCTTTTTCTTTTTGACACTTAGCAATCTGTCGAGATCCAAACCTTGATTGCAAGTTATTATTCCTCCATTATCAGCGCATGCAACTACTTTGGGCTTTATACCATACTCATTATATAGGTCGGTCGAGTGCGATAATAACAATTTAACAAAGCTCTGGCCAACCACCCCAAATCCTAACAATATTAGTCTCAATTACTCTAGTATCTAAAATATCCCGTTAAATAAGTTTGAATTTCTCTAAAAACCTATTTTTTGATTTGTCTATTTTCATCATGTTCTCAAGTTTTTAAGATATTCGGACGTATACAGTAAATGAGTGATGCATAAAATGCACATTTTTTGACATTCACAATTTAATACATTTTTTGCAAAAATTGTCATGAATTTCCGAAGTATCATGATAATAAAAATAAACTGTTTGGAGATCAAGAGAATTGTCTAGGGGATTTGCAGTCTTCATATTCTGGCTAATCGGATTTGGAATTGGCTTTGCAGGTTATCTTTTATTACCTGGAATTGCAGAATGGTTTGCCACATCAATGCCAAAATTTGTCAATCAGGCAGTAATAGGTGCACTGATAGCAGGGATGATTGGATCAGCAGTAACCACATTCACCGTAGTGATGTGGGCAAATAGGACAAGTTAATGTCCTCCTAAAAAATATATTTCTGAGTGTACTAGACCAAGAGCATTTTGTAAATGAAATTTTCATTATCTCTAATTTTAGCGGAAAAAAAATTTGAAAAGGATTAAAAATGTCTGAACGTTTTTAATCTGTATATGTATAACGGAGAATTAGAAGTACAGGCTAAAAGAAAGGCCCTGGCCGTTTTACACGATGAAATTACTCATATTCTTAATGCAGCAAGAGATCTATCATCACTTACTGATTCCATAATAAAGGGAACCAGCAAGGAAACTGAATTATCCCTTGTTAGAATGAAAAATGCTGGTGAAGAAGTAGAGAACCTTAGAAGAAAGATGACTAGAGAAATTTCAGATACTGGAAGCCTCATGGTCTATAGGGAGGATGTTCTCAGAACTGCCTACATAATTGATGATATAGCTGGATATATCACCGGAATAGCATTTAGACTCGCAAATATTAAAATTACCACCTTAAAAAAAGGCAAATTTGATGAGGATATCAGTGGACTAATAAATATGGTTGTAGAGGCCATTTTTAAGTTAAATGAAATGGCCAGGGCGCTAAGTATAAGCCCTTCAAGCACTATTGAACTTGCACAAGAGGTACAAAACATTGAGAGAAAAGTCGACAACTCTTACAGAAAAGTTGTAATTAAAGCTCTGAATGAAATTCCGAATACAAAAGATCTTCTTCTGGTCAAGGACGCAGTAGAGGGAATAGAGGGTATGGCAGATAAATGTCAGGCTGCGTCAGACTCTCTCACTATACTTGCTCTGAGTATGTAATGGGTCCTTTTTCTGGTTCGCTCGTAGAGAGCAGAATTATAATATGGGATATTGATGATTCAAGGTCAATTTTTTCTCTTGGTTATTATGGCAAACCTCTTGGGATCTACAAACCAAAGGGAATCAATTTTGAAACTCCTCTCATTCTCGATTTAATTGAAGGATGCTATTTGGTTGAATCAAAATTACTTACCTTAAGAAATGTCAATGGAGAGAGAATAGTTTTAAAGGAGATGAAAGAAATTTGCAGAAAACAATATGTGCATTTTGATATAAAGTATCTTGTATTCAAAAAGTTAAGAGATGTAGGATATATTGTCTCTCCTGGTATCAAGTTTGGCTGTGATTTTGCTGTATATGAGCAAGGTCCTGGAATTGACCATGCACCATATCTGGTGCAGGTCGTAGACAATCACCAAGATATCACAGCTACTGGAATAGTTTTGGCTGGAAGATTGGCGACTACTGTTAAGAAGCAATTTATATTAGCAATCACATCTGTGAAACCTCGGAGAGTTTATTTTCTTAGTTTCGATTGGTGGAGAGCATGAATGACTTTACCTATCGTATCAAACACTTACTTTTTACTTTTCATATACAAAAATGAAAGATCATTCTTACATGATTTAAGTCGTTAAGCTTATTGTTCTTATAAGTCTGAAAAATCAATTCTAAACAAGAATCCCGATTAGTTTCTTTGAATAATTTGGATCATGGTTATTTCTTTGTCTTTTATCTTAATACAGCCACGATTAGTAATAAGCCGAGGATTAGAACCAATATCATTATTATAGTAATCTTCACGCTCCAAGTTCAACGATCCTAAGGGGATTGTCTCGACAGTTAACCCACTCTTTTTCATTTGTGACGCAAAAATTTCATTCAGGCTTGAATTCTTGGTAGTTTCAGATTCATCCTCATCTTCATAGATATTAACAGAATCTACCGCAGTGCTTGCTTCATCATTCATACATTTTGTAATTTTGCACTGATAAATAAATTGTATGAAAATCATTGATTGCTACTGGTTTTCAAAATTTTTCATATTTCAAATCATAATGTGTCGAGGCTCGCTATATTTAATAGTGCATTAAATATGCAATCAAGTTATACCAATCAGGATGGACTCACAGTTGGATAAAGATTTTAAATTTGCCAATAAGGTTGTATTAGTCACGGGTAGTGGAACTGGAATAGGCCAAGCTATTGCAAAGAAATTTGCTGAAAATGGTGCAAGCATTATTTTACTTGGAAGAAGAAAAGAACCATTAGAAGAAACGCAATCTGAATTAGAAAACATAGTCACCAATGCTGGAAGCCGAGGAAAAATTAGGATATTTCCTGGCGTTGATGTTTCAGATGAAACATCAATAACGAATATGTTTAGTACAATTTCAAAAGAAATAGGACCTGTGGACATTCTTGTTAATAATGCTGGAGTTTCAGGTCCTGTCAAGCTTTTTACGAACTCTAATTTTCCCGAGTTCAAAGAATGTATAATGATTCATTTAACAGGTACATTTTGGACTACCCTCAAATGCATTGAAAATATGGAAAAGGGTTCTAAAGTAATTACTATATCTACTTTTTTCACAGAAGAGAACAAGTATGAGCAGCGGCCATATAGATTCAGAACTCCCTACACAAGTGCGCAAGGGGCCAAAAATAGGTTAGCCGAAGCTTTTGCCTGGGAATTAGTGCCTGATGGAATTCAATCAGTAGCAACTAATCCGGGTCCGGTTCATTCGGATCGAATCTACAAGACTGTATATCCAAAGGCGGCTGCAGAATTTTTACGTATCGGAGGCTTCCCTGGATTATCATCTATCGAAATAGAAAAAATATTGCAACGGCTTTTGAATGTCTTGGGGGAGGACCAGACTGCTGTGAATAAGGAAATGGAGTTAGTCATACAAGAAGTGTTTAATAAAAGGATTAAAAATGAAGATGAAAAGCTCAAACTTACGTTAAGACTCAGACAGCTTTTATCAAAAACACAGGAAATCGCTGAAAAAATACAACTGAATACCAAGAAAATGATAGTTGACAATGAATTTCTTTCTCAGGAAGAAGTAGCAGAAATGGTGCTAAACCTATCATCTGAAAAGATGAGCAAATTATTAAATGGAAAGATCGTGCCAAACGACAGAGTATTTTATCCCACAAAACCAATAATTGGAACATATATTCACCAAAACCAAATTGATATCTCGGATAAAGTAATTGTTTTGATAATAAATTCATCATCGGAAAAAGATCATAAACGTGCGAAACTAATTGCAAATTCCCTTGTAAATAAAATAAAACAATTGGTGATCCTAACAAAAGATACCAAAGATTTGGATTACTATAAAGAGTTCCATTCTCATTTTGTAAATTTATCAAGTGAGGATGATGTAAAAAAAATCTTTAAACTGGTTCGTAATAAATTCTCTGCAATAGATGGAGTAATTCTGCTGACTGGCGAATATGACTACGGGGTAGCATTAAAGTCCCTTGAAAGAAAGCAATGGGACCAGCTGGTGGAAAATTACTTGTTAGTGCCCGCACTGATAACCAGAGAATCTGTAATTAACATGTCTCCAGAAGGGGCAGTAAGTGAACCGTCTCTATTCAAAGGTTCGAAGGGATCAATAACTGTCGTCGGGCCGGACTCTCCCATAGGAGACAAAATAAGCGGAGTTGTTCGTGCAAGATCGGAAATATTTCGTGGGGCTCTTAGACCCTTCAATGCAACCGTTAATCAAGAGTTAAGAGACGTTATAAAATCAAATATAAGACAATACCTATTGCTTGCCGGCAACATAGAGGGATGTCAACCAGATGATGAAAAAATTACTAAAATGATATTAAGTATTCTCTCACAAATTAGCGGAAACAATCAAAGCATAATTTATGTTGATGAATCATGATGATAATCGTAACTAAATGGGAAATTTGCAGCTATTTATTTTTCCAATTTTATAAAAAAACACATTAATCTAAAAGACATACACTATTTTAGATGACTGATAAATTCGTTCTAGACACCAGTGTAATCATTAATGGCAATGTTCCAGAAATCATACAAAATAAAATCAAACAAAACAGCCAGATAATAATTCCTATAGCTGTTCTGGACGAACTGCAGGCGCAGGCATCGATGAATAAGTCACATGGATTAGAAGGATTACTTGAAATAAAAAGGATAAGGCATGAATGCAAAGCTAGAAAAATAAGTCTGGAATTTGCGGGAACCAGACCAACAATTGAAGAAATCAGGTTGGCCAAACATGGAAGAATTGATGCTATTATAAAAGATATAGCTTTAGAAAATGATGCTACATTGATAACATGTGACTACGTTCAACACTTGGTATCTGAAGCACATGGAATAAAGTCAATTCATATTAGTTCCCCTAAAGAAGATTCAAAATTGCAATTTGAAAAATATTTTGATAATGATACAATGAGTGTTCATCTAAAGGAAGGTACTTGTCCATTTGCAAAAAAAGGTGTCCCTGGTAACTTAAAACTTGTGCGTTTGGAAGGAAAAAGACTCACAGCTGAAGAAGTTTATGAAATTATAAAGGAAATTTTAGAGCGATCAAGATCAAGAAAAGGATTCACCGAAATTAACAAGGATGGAGCAACTGTCATCCAGTTGGAGAAATATAGAATTGCAATAACAAAAGAGCCCTTTTCAAATGGGCAAGAAATTACGATTGTAAAACCAGTAGCAAAGTTGACATTAGAAGATTACGGACTAAGCGAAAAATTATTGGCTCGATTGACATCAGATGTGGAAGGAATTATTATCGCAGGACCTCCCGGATCTGGCAAGAGTACACTGGCAAGCAGTCTTGCCGAATTTTATGTTACACAAAAAAAGATTGTAAAGACATTGGAATCCCCTAGAGATTTGCAAGTACCAAAAGAGGTAACCCAGTATGGACCGCTTGAGGGAAGTTTCGAAAATGCTGTTGACATTTTGCTGCTCGTACGTCCTGACTATACGATATTTGATGAAATAAGACGATATAGAGACTTTCAAGTATTTTCTGACATGAAACTAGCTGGAGTCGGCATGATAGGAGTAATTCATGCAAGCAAACCTTTGGACGCAGTACAGAGATTTATTGGCAGAATCGAATTAGGGATGATACCGCAAATTCTAGATACGATTATCTTCATGGACGCCGGAATGGTCAAGAAGGTTTATGAAATTTCACTGACGGTCAAAGTACCGTATAAGATGACTGAGGCTGATCTTGCCAGGCCCGTAGTAGAAGTGAAAGATTTTTCGACAGGAGTAATAGAATATGAGATTTATACATTTGGTGAAGAAAACGTCATTGTGCCCGTTGACCTGGATAGCGATACTAATCAAAACAACATCTATAAACTTGCTGAATCAAAGATAAAGGACGTAATACGGCGTTTTGATCCGAATCCAGAGATATCCATCTTATCAGGCAATAAAGTTAGAATCAAGGTCCAGAAGGACACAATTCCTCGAATAATTGGAAAAGGTGGATCAACCATAAGTGAGCTTGAAAATATGCTTGGTGTAAGAATAGATGTAGAAATGAAAACTCCTACTCTTGGCAAAGAGGTATACTTTCAAATAAACGAGTCGGGCAATGGAGTTATCATAAAGCTAGACGAAGATACAATTGGTAACAAAGTAAATTTGTACATTGATGATGAATTTATTTGTGCAAATCAGGTGGGAAAGAAATCAAGAATCAAAATAGACAAGAGGTCTGATAGCGGTAGAAAGATATTAAATGCCATTATAGCAGGACAGAAAATAAAAATTTTTCAAATTGACAATTAATGCGTCAATAAAATAATAAAAATGATAGGAATGAATACTGATGATTTGGTAACTATTGCAACTAAATCGCTATATTGGTATTAACTAATCCTATAAATTGTTCCATCATTAAAAGACAGAACATAAAGATATCCATCAGGCCCTGTCTTTATATCAGTTATTCCTGCAAAACCTTTTCCAAATATTATTGATTCTAGGTCACCTTTACTTTCGACAACACGACCAGCCAATCCAGGTGCATCTAACTTAAAGTCAGTTCTCTCGTCATTTAACTGAAATCTATAAAGATTTCCATTTCCATAATCTCCTACGAATGTATTATTTGCATATTCTACGCATAATTTACTTGAATTAAGAAATTCAATATCTGTAATACCAAAAGAATCTATAAAGCTAAGTACTGGATCCTTATAATGTGAATTTGGAAAGTTTACCAAGTCCTTTTGTGTTATTCCGCTATCTGAAATTGGTCCCATTGCTAGTTTCCAGCCACTATTAAATCCAGGTGTAATCATATTAATTTCGTCATGTGATTTTTCTCCATTTTCCGTATCCCATAAGGTTCCGGTAACTGGGTCTACCCCCAGCCCAAAACTATTTCTTATTCCATAAGCTTGATACCAATTCAGTGGATCATTGGAATTGTCACCTTTGAAAGGATTATTAGGAGCGGGTGATCCATCATTTGGGTTTATTTTTAAAATTGCCCCACTAAAGTCTGGATCTGGACCATTTATTATATTTTGATCTTTTCCATTTCGTTGCAACTCTCCAGTTACAGAATAAAGATATCCATCACTACTTACAGCCAGTTTCCCACCTTGGTGATTGGTAGCGGGTGTTCCTGGAAGATCCTTAAATACCTCTTGATGAGTTAGCTCTGGCCCAGCTGATAAAGTGTACTTGAATATCCTATTTATCAGTTGACCATCATTTACAGTTGCATATAAGAATATATTTTCACCCACTCTTTCTATTCCTAATAATCCACGTTCATTCTTAGTGTCAACATTTAGGGATAGTAACGGTTGTGGTTGTAGTATCCCATTGCTAACGAGCCTGACGTTTCCATCTTTTTCTAAGACGATAATATTATTTTTATCCAGGAATAACATGCTGGTAGGAAATGAAATACCACTCACTAATGCTTCGACCTTAAGGTTAGGATCTTTTAATGATGGTTGTGCATATAACAAATTACCTTGTAGAATAATTGCGAGTGATATAACAACTAAAGAAGAGGCGAGGAATTTTTTCATACTCAGAACAAATGAACTTTGTAACTTTTATATTTTGCCTACCATCGTTTCTTTTTTCTTTTATTCTCAAGTTTCCTCTGACAAGATTCCATCTACTAATAATATTGTTCTCAATTGTTTTGCCAAATCAGTAACACTGATTATGCCAACTACCTTTCCATCCGATAGTATGGGCAATCTACGTATCTTATGATTGACCATCCTTTGCACGGCTACTTCAACCGGAGTGTCAGGACTAGCGTAAGTTTGAATTTTTGACATTATCGTGCCCACCTTAACTTTTGAACATATTAAATCCTTGGTACAGATTTTTTTAACAAAATCTTTTTCAGTGATTATACCGATAGGAACGTTTGCCCTCTCGACGATAAGAGAGCTTATACGCTTTTCAGTCATAATTTTTGCTGCTTCGTTCGCCGTAATCCCTTCATCTATTGATATGACGTTCTTTGTCATTATATCCTGTACTCTATCGTTCAATATTCAATCTTAATAATCATCAAAATAAAAACCTAAGTCCCAGATAATACTTTTAATGGTCTTATGTTTTAATTAAGATTAAACTAGCTTGTCTAACATTACAAATAAATTAAAATTACTAGTCCAAAACAGTTAAGGTAGATTCTAGGTGAAGTTAGGAATAGTTGTTTTTCCAGGAAGTAATTGTGAGCGAGATGTACATCATGTCTTGAATGATGTCATAGGGATAAGTGCTCAATATGTGTGGCATATGGAAAAATCAATAGATGATTATGATGCTCTAATATTACCTGGTGGATTCTCTTATGGAGATAGACTGCGCGCAGGAGTTATAGCTGCTCAAAGCCCAATATTGGAAGCAATAAAGAAAAAGGCAGAAGAGGGCTTACCAATTCTTGGAATTTGTAATGGATTTCAAATACTGGTTGAGGCTGGATTACTACCTGGCGCACTAATAAAAAATGTTAAATTAAAATTTTCTTGCAAGTGGTTGGAAATGGAAGTGTTGAATGTTAACACCCCTTTTACGAATTTATTCAGATTACATGATAAGATCAGTATACCTATTGCACATGGAGAAGGCAGATTTGTCATAGGCGATGATAAACTTCATGATCTTTACGAAAATAATCAGGTTGTTTTCAAATATAAATATCAAAATCCAAATGGATCCACTGAAATGATTGCAGCAATTTGTAATGAAAAAGGAAATGTCATGGGACTCATGCCACATCCTGAACGTGCATCAGAACCAATCTTATCACCTGACCAAAAAAAAAGCAATGCAGGACTGATATTTCTATCATTGAAAAATTTTTTATCTTCTTACATAAAGAATTGATTTAATTGATATAGAATGCTAACAAGAAAGGAAGAAACTTATTTACAAAAAAAATTAGGCAGAAAGCCTAATTTATTAGAAATTGACATGATAGATGCCGAATGGTCTGAGCATTGTTCATATAAATCATCTAAAAAATATGTAAGATCATTACCGTCGCATGGTAAAAGAGTAGTTGTTGGCCCAGGATATGACGCAGGGGTATTGGAAATAGGAGATGATGATGTTATTACTGTTCACATAGAAAGTCATAACCATCCATCTGCAGTTGAACCGTATGGAGGAGCTGCTACCGGGGTGGGTGGAGTGATAAGGGATATTATTTCAATGGGTACGAGGCCAATTGCCTTACTTGATGCTTTACGATTTTCCTCACTGAATGATGAGAATAAGACATCAAAATCAAAATGGTTATTTAAAAACGTTGTAAAGGGGATTGCAGATTATGGCAATTGCATTGGTGTTCCTACTGTAGCTGGAGAGGTTGAGTTTGATGATTCCTTTAAAGATTATTGTCTGGTAGATGTTGCTGCAATAGGTCTTGGGAAAAGAGCTCAAATTATTTCGAATCATGCAGATGAGGGTGATCAGATAGTACTTGCTGGTAATCCTACAGGTAAAGATGGAATTCGAGGAGCATCTTTTGCTTCAAAATTACTTGACGATGAAGAAGATAGGTCCGCAGTTCAAATTCCTGATCCATTTTTGGAAAAATTGTTAATTGAAGCCACGGTTGAGGCGTCTAAAAGCAACTGTATTAACGCAATAAAAGATCTGGGAGGTGGAGGATTATCATGTTGTTTATCTGAAATGTCTCATCTAGTTGAGAAAGGATTTGAAGTTGACTTGGCTGCGGTTCATACAAAAGTTGCTGATATGTCACCAAATGAAATAATGATTTCTGAATCGCAAGAAAGAATGGTCTACATAATAAATAGGAAAAAATTATCTAGATTTAAGGAGATATTCAACAAATATGGTATAACGTATTCAATTATTGGTAAAGTACATGGCCACGATAATCTCAATATTCATTTTCAAGGTAAATCAATAGCTAATATCTCTTGTGACTTGATGGTAAATGCTCCATTGTGTTATAGAAAATCAAAGAAGCCAGGTTACCTGAATAGGACAAAAAAGGGTATTGAGATGTACAAGGTAAAGGATTACAATAGTATCTTGTTAGATTTGCTGTCAAATCCAAATATTGGTAACAAAGATTGGGTCTTCCAACAATATGACCATGAGGTTGGACTGAGGACTGTTATAAAACCTGGTGCAAATGCATCAGTTATCAGAGTAAATGACAATAAATTTGTGTCTATCAAATTGGACGGAAATTCCAAACATTGTTATCTTGATCCTTATTTTGGAACCTTAGGATGTTTGTCCGAAGCTTGCAGAAATGTTGTATGTACAGGTGCAGAACCTATTGGAATTATAGATCATCTTCAGTTTGGCAGTCCTGAAAATCCCCAAATTTATTGGACATTCAGGAAATCAGTAGAAGCAATTATAGATTTCTGTAATTATATGAAAGTTCCTGTGGTGGGCGGAAAGGTTAGCTTTTATAATGAAACAATGAGTTCTCCAATTAAACCGTCACCAGTAATTGGAACTATAGGCCTGATTAAAGATAGATCGCACATTACCAAGTGTGTTCCAACTTTTGGAGATACATTGTTTATTTTGGGTAAAACATATGAGGAATTGGGCGGAACTGAATATACTGACTCAATTGGATATTCAGAATACGGGAACGTGCCAAAGGTAGATTTAGAGATCGATAGAAAAAATAACTCGGCGGTATTGGCGCTAATCCAACATGGATTGATTGATTTCGCGCATGACTGTTCAAAGGGCGGAATTGGAGCAGCATTAGCTGAATTAGCCATCTCTGGCAACGTGGGAATAGATATTGATTTGGAAAAAATTCCAAATAATTGCTCACGCCATGACTACTTGCTCTTTTCCGAGAGTCATTCCAGATTCATAATAGGCAGTAAGCAGCCAGACAGGGTAAAGGAGATATTGAGAAGTAAAAGATGTATTTTTTCTGAAATAGGAGAAGTCCAAACCACCAAGATTTTGAATTTACATTATTCTCGTAAAGAAATAATAAATTTACCAGTCAATGACCTGGCCTGTAGCTACAATACAATTAATCACATAATGGATGGAACTTAGTCACGAATTTATGTGGAGTAAATTTTAATTAAATCCATACCGAAGAAATGATCACTAATGGTCCATGAAAATTGTGGTGTTGTTGGTTTTTTTTCACTGGATGGGCATAATGTGATACCTTATGTGCTTGATTCTTTGCGAGCACTACAGCACAGGGGTCAAGAGTCGTGGGGATTCGCAGTACCCTCAAAATCTCCATACAAAAGTTTAGGCTTGGTTTCTGCCTCAAGAAATTTTAGATATATCATTAGAAAATTCAACTCTCACGCAGCCATTGGTCATGTCAGATATTCTACTATCGGTAAAAGTAATTTAGACAATGCACAGCCATTAAAAATAAAAGATCTTTGTATAGCACATAACGGAACTATAGCCAATGTAGAAGAATTATCCAATATGGTTGGAGGATGCACTTTTTCGCCTCAGACAATGACCGATACTCTGCTGGCAGCACAAAGATTGATGATGCATCTTGAAAAGAATGATAATATGATTCAAGCGCTTCGTGTATTAAAGGAAGAAATGATAGGCTCCTTTTGCTTTACACTTTTAACAGATGACGGGTCTGTTTATGCCGTCCGTGATACACGCGGATTCAGACCATTAGTGTTAGGACATATCGAAGAATCAAATACGTACATGATAGCTTCTGAATCATGTGCCATTGATACCGTAGGTGGTAAACTTCTCGGAGATATCCAACCTGGAGAATTATTAAAACTTAGCTTAAGTGGGATAGAAAGACAACAATATTCTACTAGTGAGTATCATTCACATTGTGCATTTGAATTTACATACTTTGCCCATCCAAGTAGTATTATTGAAGGAGTTAATGTATATGAAGCAAGAAAAAAAATGGGTCATTACTTGGCAAGAAAATATCCAGTATATGATGCAGATGTTGTCATTCCAGTTCCTGACTCAGCAAGACCCGCCGCTTTGGGATATGCTGAAGAATTAGGGATTCATTTTGAAGAGGGATTATTGAAAGACAGATATCGAAAAAAAGGTTCTATGAGGAGCTTTATTGAACCATATCATGGTGAGCGGATTGAAATTAACAAGGGTATTGTTCCAATACCAGAAGTTATCAGAGGAAAAAACGTAGTGGTAATCGACGACAGTATAGTCAGAGGCACAAGTTCAAAATCTATTATACAGATTCTTCGATCAGCGGGCGCATCAAAGATATCACTTATAGTAACTTTTCCACCTATAAAATATCCTTGTTATGCAGGAATTGATTTTCCATCACAAGACGAGCTTTTGGCGTTTCAGAATCAAGAGCAAGGGGATAGTCGCATTGAATTTGCAGTTGCAAAAAGTATTGGCGCAGACAAAGTAATCTACAATGATACCATTACGTTGGCACAGGCAATTGGTATAGATGAAAAAGAATTGTGTTTTTCTTGTTCAACGGGGAGTTACAAACCCCTAGGCATAAAGCCAGTTTTCAAAACTCGTGCTGAAATAAAGGGGGACATTGAAGATTAAAATTTACGATAATTAAAAACAGGGATTCTAATACTCCGATTCCCAACAAGTCTTTTACTAAACTACTTAAATATTTGTAAACTCAACTAATTTAAATTGAAAAGACTAAATCTTATTTTCATCTGCATTGCAGGGGTTGTTTCTCTGTCTTTTCTTTCATATCTAATTATTCAATATTATCAACGTCCTGACTATTCATTGGGGGTCGACGCCATGAGAGAAGATCAAACTCTTTTCACAAACAGCAGGATTATGCTGACTAATATAGGAAAACTACCAGTGACTCATGTTGTTGTTGATTACGGTATTAAAAACGATACAATACAATCTATCAATCCGGGAGAAAAAATTTCACTCTCACCACCAGAGGGAAGTAACTTGAATCTTGTTAGAATCATGGCAGACAATGGAATAAACATAACTACAGCATACCGAACTCCTATCAAAATGCCAGGGATGATGGGCTCATGATAAGAATAGTTTTACTTTGTAATTCTAACTTTAAACGAAGTCATTTTCCCCGACGGTACGCTTGGATCTGCTGGAAGTTTGAGAAAAAAGAAGAAAACATGAAATCATGACATTAAAATTACCGAATGCTAAATTTTTTTTATTGAAAAATTCTGTATTCAAGATGTTATGTCAAGAGATAATTAAACTTGATTCATCAATTAGATCTGCAGGGATTACAAATGAAGATGGCATAATATTACATATTAGTCATCGTAAGGGTATCAAGCCATTACTCTCTTCTGAAGAAAGAGCTCAATATGCAATTACTGCAGCTACCAGACAATTTACCAGGCTTAGGTGGGAAGTATTATTGGGCAAGATACAATACGCAAGTTCACATTATTCCAAACTTATTCGAGCTACCATCCCTATAACTGATGAGAATAGAAAGTTATCATTCGTAATAATACTTTCTCTTGACCCTGGAACAGATAATTTTCATGAAATAATAGTTGAAAAGGTAATCCCATTAATCAAACAGAAAAAATCTGACTTGATTAAATCCTAGCCTATTAAAATGATATTTTATTTTGTCTTTACTTATTTTGCAGAAATGCCGCCATCAATAGTCAAAGTTGTTCCAGTAATCCAATTTGCATCATCCGAACATAGATAAACAACTGCTCCGGAAATGTCACTAGTATTTCCTATCCTCCTTAATGGAAATGACGATTCTAATAACTCTTTAGACTTTTCATCTTGCAAATAAGGTTCTATCATGGGACTTCTTATTGTAGATGGTACAATACAGTTGCATCTAATACCAAATGGTCCGTATTCTACTGCTATACTTTTTGTAAACATTATGATACCAGCTTTAGTAGCGCCATAAATGGACAGAGGAACATTTGGAATTGCACGTATTCCTAGTAACGAAGAGATATTAACAATACTTCCAATTTTTTTTTCCATGATTATTGGCAAAACAGCCTTGGTTATCTGAAAGGTACCTATCAAATTTGTAGAGATTAGATTATCCCATTGATCTTCAGTCATCAGGTGAAATGAAATTGGATCGTTTAGGACACCAGCATTGTTTACAAGAATGTCCACAGTATCGAAGGATGATATAGTTTGCTCAATAACGTTTAGCACTTCTGCCTCTTTGGTGATGTCTGCACTTACAGCTAGCAAATCATTGCTCTTATCAGTGTCTGAAATAACCTTTGCCAATTTTGAACGATCTCTACCAACTAGGGTCACTTTACATCCTTCATTAACGAGGCGTTCAGTTGTAGATCTTCCTACCCCTCCACCTGCACCTGTTACAATAGCAACTTTTCCCTTAAGACTCATATCACTTAATAGATCTATAAACTTTTAAAGTTTAAACAAATATACATACTTTAATTTCCAATAAATTTTGTATTTTATCGATGAAACATTCGCTTGACAAATCTGAACTCTCTCCTAATGATATTACATTAGGAATTATAGGAGGAGGACAACTCGGTAAAATGATCGGAATAGAGGCAAAAAGAATGTCACTAAATGTTGCGTATTTAGATCCTGACGTGAATTGTCCCGCCTCATCTATTGCGGATCAAATGATTGTTAGTGATTTTAAAGATGAAAAATCGATTATTAAACTGGCAAACAAATCTGATGTATTAACCTTTGAAATTGAG
>JAATVL010000022.1 GCA_014523525.1 Nitrososphaerales archaeon TH703
ATGACGATAAGTATACCAAGCCCAATTTCTACGAATCTAAACCATCCTGCTGATTTTTCCATTTATAATTTCATTCTTTTATACGAAAACTGTTATATATAGTCTTTCAATATTTATCCAATAGTAGCTTATTGTGAAGTATTGATTTAGATTCTCTTATCATTTGAATAAGATACGTATCGTTTTCATTCAGTGTTTCTATGCCAGTATAATATTAATAATAGATTTGGCTTAGTCAACAGGAGCAGCACTTTTATCATTCTTCATATTGCATTCCACCAATTTAAGATATCTTCAGATAGTAATAAGACCTTTGTATTGTTTATACTCTTCAGATACTAATTCAATTAGTATTGGTAACATTGTGGTGGTAACTGGAAGAAACTTCGTACTGTTACTCTAGGCCTAAATACTAGTAGTGAGTTATTGGGAATGGCAAGTAATCCTTGTGCAGATCCGCTTTCTGACCTCATAACCGTGATTGTCACTCCCATACCTCGGTATACTAATATTGCAAGTATTCCTCCACACTATTATAATTCCATCAAAGGCAGAAATACTAAAGTGAAATCTAGTGTGCTCCACATATCAATGTATAAACGGCTTTAACTTCAACTTCAAAGCTCAGCTAAATTTTTTCTTATATCTTTCAGTAAGTGAGTCATCAATCAGCTCTTTTTAGTGAATAATCAAGACTGGTCAAAATGATTAGTACGATCTTGAACAGATTAAACCGAAATATTAATAAGAAACAAAAAATTTTGTTCGCTAGTGTCTAGGATCCTTGTGAATCTTCTCAGTATTAGTCTCACTATTTCAATGTTATTAATGCTCGAGGAACAACAGGCAAACGCACAATTCCTGCAGGTAGATTTGGGTGTCCTTGAGGATATTATTGCTAATATAGATGACAAATTGAATTATCTTTTCAATTCAAACCCTCTTGACAGGTTCTCAGATGCTGGGTGTCTTGCTGGCACATTGACAGGGGGTACATCAGGTATAATGAGGAAAGGACATTTGATAATTGGAACCGATTGTGACGATAACATAAAGGGTGATAGTAACGGTGAAATCATATACACACTTAAAGGAAATGATCGAGTATGGGCAGGAATGGGTAACGATATAATTTATGGTGGTTTGGGTTCCAACAGATTATATGGTGAACGCAATGATGATATCATTATCCCTGGAGATGGTTCAAATTTAGTTGATGGAGGGCCTGGTGAAGATGTACTTTTCGGAGCACTTGGAAATAACTTGCTTGTCGGAGGTCAGGATAATGATCAACTTATTGCAGGAGCTGGCACGACTATAATGGATGGTGGAACTGGAAGCAATGAATATGATTGCAGCGGGAATAGCATAGTTTTAGATTATAATCCAGATAACGGAGATACAGTGGCAGGAAATTGTAAAATAATCAATAACGAAGGAATTGACTTTTCAAGAGATATTAATATTTCATAAAGACTTGTTTTCATCCTATAAATTTATTTCAAATGAATCGATCATTTTCCGAACGGTTGGCAAGTAATTGGAGAACAAAGCTTCTTGCGCTGTAAAGGTAATTAAATATACTTTATTGCCAAAGATTGTGTAGACTTGCATTTTCTTGAAAAATTCATCTCCCCCTGTAATAGTAGAGTAAACCAACATATGCGCTGAACGGTTTCCTTTGAGAGTAAACGGTTTTGAATCCAGTACAAAATCACTCGTATTTTGAATTCTATTTATGCGTCCATTAATTATTTTATCTAGGGAAATATTCTTAGAATCGAATGCAAATATATCTAAGTATGGTACAAAGTGACCTGACACACCTGAAATATTGCCAAGCTGGGAGGCAGTTTTTGACGGCGAGTAGAATCCTACAACAGTATTGTTGCTTCCATTATTGTAGGGATAACTCCTTACAGACCAGCTGTCCGGATACCGGATTTTTATCCCAAAAATATTGTTCTGATAAGTCTGGAAGCCCATTGTAGTCCTATTATCGATTGTCTTGGATGTCTCGTTACTTGGTACCTTTGATTCATTAGAAGGTATAGAAGGTATGGCTTTTTCCAAAGGACCAGTGATTGTCTTGGATGTCTCGTTAC
>JAATVL010000238.1 GCA_014523525.1 Nitrososphaerales archaeon TH703
TCCCAGTTCTCTGCACGATATATAAAGGCATGCAACAAGACCAGCGCCTATAGTTCTGCCTCTTATTAATCCATCCTCTTGAACCTTTCTGTATGTGTATGCGGTTTTCTCAACTACTGAAGGTGTGAGACCTAATTTATCCTTCAGTTTATCCAATAACATGAAGGCTGTAGTAAAATTACGTGAAGTGCTATCACGGAAAAGAGAACGCGAATCCCATATTCGTAGTCTATTCATTCTAGCTTGCATTCCTGAATCAATTAATTGTCCAGTAGAATCCTTGTTTGTTTTGCCAATCATAGTCGATAAATTCATATCATGCACTGCGAGAGAAAACGGCATACCTATTCTACTCTTATCTGTCTCAGGGTCATTGAAATTTCTCCATTCTTTACCATCCTCTTCTATACCATCTATCACGACTGTTCCGCAGTTACTACACACAATCTCACCGGATACTAAATCAGTAACCATCTTACTCTCTTTTATATTACAAATTGAACACGTAATTAGCTTTGACATTATAACGATTTAAGTACTTATATATACGTTGATCAAGTATTTAAGCGTTGTACCATATGACTGATGAAAAACTAGCAAAAATATCGATATGAAGGGTCGGGATTGAGTTCTCCTTTTAAAGAATCTCCAAATTTAGAATATGATACTTTTATTGATATCCTAATTATTGCTTATATACAAGGACAATAGATATATGTCATTATCCAATTATTTTTTTCATAGTCATTAACACGAATTGGATTTTGTAGCTCTTTTATAATATATTGTGTAAATAAGAGTAGATTGACCATGAGGGTCGGATCTAACTCAAAGTCAGTACAATATCTGTTTGAAAAACATACTAAACGAACACTGTTTGAGAATAATCTTGAAAACGAAATCGAATGCCCTAGATGTCATGATGTGATGACTTTATGTTCTGACTTTGATTTTCTCTATTATAAGTGTGAAGAGTGTCATCTGCCTCTCTATACCACTCCTAATTCAGATTGCCAATTTAGCTGACTTAATTAAATTTACGATAATCCACATCCGTATGCAGGCACAGAATCTTAGGGACTACTGAAGACTAATGTTGTAGAGACATTAGGTTGCATACACATTTATTTTTGAATACCATAATTTTTTATTGTTTCAATGTCGGATGTAAGAAAATCTGTAACTTATTTACTTATTGTAGCATTGTTTGGGATAATAATTTATCAAAATCCTTTTTGCTGTACTGCTGTATATTCTCAGGAAACGGAGCTCAAATATATAAAACAGCTTGGAATGAAAGGCATTGAAAAAGGACGGTTTGCTTTTCCTCATAGTCTTGCAGTTGATAATCTTGGTAACATTTACGTAGGAGATACCGGAAACAAACGTATACAAAAATTCTCACCAAATGGTACATTTCTTACTAGTTGGGGTTCTGAAGGAACTGGTAATGGAGAATTTTTGGGTTTGCATGACGTTACTGTTGACCCTAAAGGGAAATTTGTTTACACAGTTGAGCTTAAAAATCATCGAGTTCAAAAATTCGATCCTAATGGGATGTTCATCACAAAATGGGGCTTTAATGGCACAGGGGGTCGCGATTTTATGAGGGCTCCACATCAAATTGCGGTAAATTCTCTTGGCAAAGTCTATTTGACTGATTCAAATGCGAACCAGATTCTAAAATTTTATGATAATGGTACTTTTATAGGAACTCTCGGATCAAAGGGCGTAGGTCCAGGTCAATTTAATACTCCTCATGGGATTGCAATAGATGCTAATGACAATATTTACGTGACTGACATGAAAAATTATAGAGTTCAGGTTTTTGATAGTAAAGATACTTTTGTTAGACAGTGGGGGTCTTTAGGAATAGGTTTGGGTCAATTCTCTGAAACTGTCCCTGGTATCGCAATTGATACTAATAATCGCGTGTATGTTGTAGATAAAATAAATTCCCAAGTTCATATGTTTGATAATACAGGGAACTATCTGTCTAGCTGGGGATCGGATGGCAAGGGTCCTCAACAGCTACACAAACCTGAAGATATTGCGGTAAATAATCAAGGAGAAGATATTTACATTACTGACACAAGAAACTCTAGAGTTCAAATATTACAGGTCATAGAATGATAGCGAAAATTTTAGCGTTATTTCAGCTTAAAAATTCTTAGCATCAAAAAAATGGCAGGATTTGATTTACTTGAAGATTACTCTTGTACTATCTTTGATCTTTCCCAAAACATTCTCTTTTTCATTATTATGAGGAATGATTCTTCCTACTATATTTACAGGAGAATAAGCCAGAATTTTTCCTTCTTCACTAATAGGAGTCGGTCCATAAAACAGACATAATGCATTCCCTTCCGGCCAATAGGCAACATCGAATAAATTTACTTGCCTTTTCCCATCTTCTTCCCTCTCTACAATCTGAGTCCTTTCAGTATATAGCTCATCACCCCATCTATTGATTTTAACTTCAATAGGTAGGTTTTCAAGTATTGCCTGAACAGTCTTTGGAGAACGCGAATCATCCAACTCTATTGAAATTTCTCTGCCAATATCCAGAAAAACGCCTTTAATCAGTCTTTTCATGATATCAACTTAACTATCTCACTGTATTAAATTCTCTTACGATCTATAATCTTTGAACGGTGCCATGGTCTGGTTCTAACTTTCTGATTACAGTCTTTACAACGCAATATCTGTTTTGGATATTTCAATTCGCAGGTAGAGCAATAATTAAAAAAATTATAATCGATTCTGCTGGGAATTGGTCTTAATCGAACTTCTTTTCTTATGGAGTTTACTAAACTTGGTGACAATGGTTCATGATCCAAACTAAACTCAGCATTAGTATTATAGAACCTGGATCCTGAAAATTCAGATTTAGTTTCTATAACCTCAGACACTTGGTTACTCTTAGTCAATACCATTTAAAAATCCCCCAATAAATTAAAAAAGAAAAAAATGATTTAGTTGACTAGTAGAGCTACTCAACTTTTATTTCTTTTGATTTTGGCTTCGGAGATCTTTTGAACTGTATCTTTAATTCCAATATTCCGTTTATGTAGCTGGCCTTAGTAGAGTCAGTGTCTAATTCTTTTTCTACAGGAAGCTCTGTATGATATTTCTTATTACCTTTTTCTGCATGTATAGTTACCAGTCCTTCTTCCATTGATACCTTTACGTCTTCTTTAGTTATGCCTGGCATCTCTGCTGTAATTACCATTGTATTTTCCTTTTCATTGAATCTGGTATCTACGAGTGGTTGGCGTACAGTACTTTGTTCTATCAGTCCCTTCGAAGAAGGTCTTATATTACCAAACTCTCTTATGTGAGGTTTTCCCTCAGGTCCTATAGTAATTTGGTATCCGTAGAAATACGGCGAAGTCTGTGAAGTGGTAGTGTCAGTTTCTCTTACCGTTCTGAACATCCTGTTTAGCATGTCCTCAGCCTCCGAAAATTCCTTGTCTATCTGTTCAAAAAATCTATCTCTAAATCCCCATGGATCTGTCCACAATTTTGCATATCACCTGACATTATGTAATGTCTATTACAATATATATATTTTTCTCTTAAAATGATAATCCTTATGACTATATGGACGAAAAAATTCCTGAACCACCTTAGAAATCAATTAGTCAGGATTGTTATTTTTTATATTGACAAGAATGGAATCGACCATTCCTTATTGAAAAATGTACACTGGATTATTATTAAACAGGGCCTATTGCGGTGGGCAACAGAACACCTATAACAGTAGTGATTATCCATATGCCTACTGCCACTATCAAGGCTTTTAGCCACCCCATGTGATAAATTGCTTTTAGAGCCAATAGCCATGCTATTCCACCCAATACAGCAGAAAGAAAACCATTTCCTAGCAGAACATAGGTAATTCCATATACTATCGATCCTATGATTGCAGTAAATAGGGCTAATTTCATACTTCTTCTTTGTCTCATAAATAAAGTTACTACATAAATTACGAGAGTAGAAACTAGTAATCCGATAAGAAAAATAATGATTGAAGTGGCGCTAAGATTCTCAACTGTCATTGGTACATACAAATTATCTACAGTAATTTAAATAGATGATTGGGATAGTTCTCAACCGATGTATACTATGTAGATCATTTAATTGTATGAACAGGTCCAAATCAAAGACAGTAAATATTTTAGATAAAATAGACACAGGAATTTCCCGTGAGAATTTGCAAAAGATTTCGAATATCTTAAATGACGATTTAGCAGATGAATATGTACTTTTAACAAAGACAAGAAACTACCATTGGAATGTTGAAGATCCTAGATTCAATGATCTGCACAAGTTTTTTGAAGAACAATATGAACTAATATCTGCTGCAGTTGATGAAGTCGCAGAAAGAGTAAGGGCTGTTGGTGGCAGGACAAGGGCTACCTTGAAAGAGTTCATAAATTCTTCTCAAATAAGGGAAGAAGTAGGTTCTTATCCTGATGCTGATACCATGCTAGGGAACCTCTTGTCCGACCATGAGGCCATAATTAAGACACTTAGGAAGAACGTCAAGGAATGTCAAGACCTAAACGATGAAGGAACCGCCAACTTTCTAACAGAAAAAATGGAAGAACATGAAAAATTGCCTGGATGTTGAGGTCTTTTATATCCTAGTATAGCGTTGTTAATTCTTAGCTCCACTATCCGATTTTCTTCCTGCCCTATTGTTTAAGTCCCACTATGCATATAGCTTCATTAACCAGTTTCACACGTCCGCTTTCACGGTCAGAATATAGTAATTTTGCTTGATCAGTAACGGCTTTCCATATTTCCTCTTTTCTTTCATTAGTCTCGTTAGGTAACAATGTTCGAATGTGTGCAACGATATCTTGGTTGAATTTAGTATTTAGTATTAGGCTTCAGCTGAATCAAATTCAAATGTTACGGTTATGGTTTCACTTCGTATGTCTGTAAATCCTGCTTTCAGTAAAGATTTCTCGAGTCCATCTACATCAGCTAAGCTAAATGGACCAGGAACCCCTTGACCTAGTAACGGATCCTGAAGCTGCTGTCTGGCAGTACTGATAGGCATATTGATGAGTGGGACTTTAGATGGTTCGGACCAAACAGCAGCTGCCAACTTTCCTCTAGATATCAATAAGTGCATTATATTACTCAATCCCTTGTCGAGGTTTGGTAAAAACATCAACCCCACCTACAGAGAATTGATTCAAAAGCTTCATTTGTCCCTAGTTCAAGATTTTCAGCATCATTCTGTTTAAAATCCATTGTATCATGCAATACTAGAGATCTAGCTATCTCCTCTGCAATTGCCAACATCTCTGTGGATATATCTGTAGTAGTAACGTGTCCATCTTTACCAACAACTTTTGCTGCACTAATTGCGGGCTCACCAATCCCCGTTGCTATATCTAATATCCGATCTCCTGGTCTAATTCCTGCGAGCTCTATTAA
>JAATVL010000239.1 GCA_014523525.1 Nitrososphaerales archaeon TH703
ATTACATGAAAATAACGTAATTTTGTTATGTCCTCTATCCGAATTCCTCGAGTTGGAATTGGTGGTCCTGTGGGTTCAGGTAAAACTATGCTAATAGAGCAAATTGTTCCTAGACTTTCTGCAAAGGGATACAAAGCAGGTATAATTTCTAATGATGTCGTTTCCAAAGAGGATGCAGAAAGGATGAGGCGAAATCTTGCAACAGAGAGAGGGCTTTTGTCTGAAGAACTAGTAATAGGGGTAGCTACAGGGGGATGTCCTCATACTGCCGTGAGAGAAGATCCATCGATAAATCTTTCTGTAGTAGAAGAAATGGAATTAAAACACAATTACCTAGATTTAATCTTGATAGAGAGTGGTGGGGATAACATTACAACGACATTTAGTCCCGCACTGGCTGACTATTTTATCTATATAATAGATGTAACAGGTGGCGACAAGTATCCTAGAAAACGGGGACTGGGAATAGAGAGTTGCGATCTTCTTGTAATAAACAAGATAGATATCGCCCCCTATGTTGGAGCAGATCTAAAGATAATGGAGCGTGATGCAAAAATTGTTCGAAGTAGCAAACCGACTGTTTTTGTCAATTCTAAAACAGGTCAGGGAGTTGATGCAGTTGTATTTTACATTAAAAGAGATGTTCTATTTGAGGCTACACCAAAAAGCTTGGTAAAAAACTAGCTTGTTAATGGTAAATTGTCCAGCCACTGTCAAAATTGCAAGGACCATATTAGAATAATAGGAACTGCACTTAGTCTTACTAACCTAGCTTAGGATATCGATTGACAATGACCATCGATTTTTATGCACCAAGAAATATTCCACCAGAGATTGAGATGTATCTCAAAGAATCACGGAATCTTGGAGCTGTCAAGTCGGGAAAGGTCGGTATTTTGCAGCTTAAACTAGAAAGGGATCCAGGGACGGGAAAGACTGTTATAAGAGAACAATATTGCCGTGTACCTCTATTTATACAGCGTGCCATTTATTTGGAGGAGACTCTGCCCGCAATGGCTTATGTGTACATTATTTCTCCTTCAGGCGGGATATTGCAGGGAGACCGATACCGTATAGATATCAGGCTTAGTAACAATGCTCTTGCTCATGTTACCACGCAAGGAGCTACTAGAATCTACAAAATGGAAAAAAATTATGGAACTCAGATGGTGAATATCAATCTAGGGAAGGGAAGCTATCTTGAGTATATCCCAGATCAGATAATACCATTTCGTAATTCTAGATTCTACCAGGAAGTAGAATTGAGTGTACATGACAATGCCACAATGATCTATTCAGAAACAATCGTACCTGGTAGAGTAGCAAGCGGTGAAAAATTCGTTTATGACATCTGTTACATAAAAACTATCGCAAAGAACCAATCGGGTAAACGTAGATTCATAGATATAGTAAAGTTAGATCCAAAGAAAAAGGCCTTGACTGTTGATGGCATATTGGGAAACTTTGATATAGTTGGCACAATATACATCGTTACTAAAGAATCCTATCTGAAAGATGTCCAATTTAATATTAATGTAAAGATCAAAGAATTTGAGGTTGAGAGCAAATTGTCTGGTGGCACATCAATTCTTCCAGCCAGACAGGGAATAATAGTTAGAATACTAGGTAAAACCACTGAAGATGTGAAGAATCTTATTTTCGAAGTTGTAAGGATAGCTAGGAATCAAATTCTTGGGGCTCCATTCAGCAAGATAAGAAAGGCATGATTAGTAGCCACATGATTTCATTCTCATCGGAGGTAAACTAAAACCTCTTTGCATTATTATAACCTTAATTATGAAATTCCTAAAGTATTTTTTCACAATTTTGTCGATCCAAAATAACATCACCTTCTTCTGAATCATAATCTTTTATTGTATCGTTACCTTCACCACAAGTAAATTTGTCAGCACCCTTTCCACCCGTTAGTTCATCGTTACAATTACCAGCTGAAGACAAAGTGTCGTTACCGTTACCCCCAACTTTTACAGAACTGCATATCCCGTTGACAGTTGTAACTTTATCTTTAATTATGGAATTACTATCAGAACTACCATTACTGCTCATGGTAGACATAACTTTGTTCTTTGATATGACGACTTGGCTAGATGTCAGATTAGATCCATTACTTAGGGAACTAGAATTCAATATACTGCTGGTATCATTTAAGGCATTTGTAATTAGATTATTTATTTTAGATTTCAAGTTTTTGGTAATATTGTTAGTGATCGAAGCTGTCGAGTTCAGTTCTATGGCAAATACAGTTACGTATGAATTGAAAATCAACAGTACAGCTAAGGTGATAATGATCCCATGCAGGAAAGCATTCATGCTTATCATTTTAAATGGTATAGTACTTTATTATTTTATGGAAGCTATTTCCATTTAGTCAGATGATGGGCAGTATATGCAGTGACAATTTTGTAGAAGAAAGATTCGTAAATTTATGTATAAAATTCAATTGATACAATTGAAACATACATAGAACCAGAATATCGTACAGAAATCAATTTTTGAAATTTTAACCCTAATATTGTAAAGAACGACTTAAAATGCTATTTAATTAAAATTATTTAGATTAGTATTTGATTCGATACATTGAAAATATTCACATAAAATTGCTCTTCTCCGTAGTGTCCTTATTGTTACTCGCAATAGTAGCGTATACACTACCATTTTTACAAAAAACACTTGCAGCATCCGACACACATATTGCTGCAGCTGGAGATTGGGGTTGTTCTAACAATACTGAAAAAACAGTAAATAATGCAAAGAGCATGAATCCTCAACTATTATTGGCACTCGGAGATTACTCTTATGAAAAAACTTCGACTTGCTGGCTTGATCTCATGAAACCAGTAGGTTCAATTACGAAAATAAATTTTGGAAATCATGAGAAGAGCGATAGTCTCACTAATTCATACCTCAATCATTTTGGACTTTCAAAAGAGTTCTATTCTTTTGATATTAAGAATGTGCATGTATTAACTATGGCAACGGAAGAAAAATTCGGTACCGATTCCGAACAATATAGTTTTGTAGTGAACGATCTTAGAAAGGCTGCAAATAATCCAGATATCAAATGGATAATCGTTTCCATGCATTCTCCTTTTTACTCTTCTCCTAACACTTTTAAGGAATTTGATTGTGCAGAAGAATGTGAAATAATTCATCCACTGTTTGATAAATACGGAGTAGATCTTGTTCTACAAGGTCACGTACATAACTACGAGAGAAGTCTTCCTCTAAAATTTAATCAAGAGTCATCATCAGAGCCGATAGTAACAAGTAATGCCAAGACAGATTACGAAAATCCCGAAGGTGTAATTTTCGCAATAGTAGGAACTGGTGGAGTTAATTTACATGGTTTGTCAGGCTCAGCTCCATTCATGGCATATCAGCAGGATTCAAAATTTGGTATTTTGGACATCCATTTTTCTGATAATAAATTAGATGCTAAGTTTGTTGCCAATAATGGCGCCACACTCGATCATTTTAGTATATCCAAAACGGTAAAGAAGAAAATAATTGAACGCATTAGTGATAATATAGTTACTGATACTAAGTCCAAAGAGGTATCTGATAAAGTAGATACTAAAGCCAAACCACTATCAGACAAAGTAGATACTACAGCTCAACCACTACCAGACAAAGTAGATACAAAAGCCAAACCACTAATAGAAAAAGATGAGAATGGCAAACCTACTATAACCTACAAACTTAACGATGATGCAGCTACTGATACTACAGCTCAACCACTCTCAGAAGAAAAAGACACTAAAGCCAAACCACTCTCAGAGCAAAAAGTACAAGAGGATAAACCTACTATAACCTACAAACTTAACGATAATGCAGCTACTGACACTAAGTCCAAAGCAGTATCAGATAAAAAAGACACTAAAGCCAAACCACTCTCAGAGCAAAAAGTACAAGAGGATAAACCAGCTGTAACAAAAGAAATTAGCAAAGACGAACTAACAGATGACAAACCAAAGTCTCTAGATAATGAAAATAAAGCAGACTTATCTTCGTCAGATAAGTCTACAGATGACAAATCTAATGTGAGGGGCTTAATTGGACCGTCAGATAATTCTGAGCCTATTGATAATGATAAGAATGACCATCACGGAGAAAAGAGCACACGGACAAATGAAAAGGATCCATTCTCTTCCCTGAATTAGTCAGTAACAGAAGGTGGAGAGTAAGCTTGATAATTTTTTACTCCTTTTCTTAATCTCTGCTTATAAAATATTTTTACAGACAACCATATCAGATTCTAATTGAGAACCTTCATCAAGATTTTATTATGTTTGCGTGGGAGAATATCAACTAGCATGAGTTCCAAATTGACAACGCGATGTTAGGATATAAAAGATCTCAACATCCAGGCCATTTTTCATGTTCTTCCATTTTATCTGTTAGAAAGTTGGCGGTTCCTTCATCGTTTAGGTCTTGACATTCCTTGACGTTCTTCCTAAGTGTCTTAATTATGGCCTCATGGTCGGACAAGAGGTTCCCTAGCATGGTATCA
>JAATVL010000240.1 GCA_014523525.1 Nitrososphaerales archaeon TH703
AGCATCGCAAAGTGAAAAAGGCCAGCTGAGTGCGAAGAAGCTGTCTTTGCATTCGCATCATGATGTAGTTGGAGAAAAGGTTCTTCATTTTGATCAGAGTCTCCGAAACCTAATTCGCATACCAGATTACCATCGTCATCTTGATCTCTTTTTTTTGTTTGCAAGCCAAGTTTTTTCTCATAAAATACTAATGTTTTGTCAATATCCTTGACTCTTAATGCCACACAACTCAATCTAATGATATCATTAATTTTGAATCTAGACAATGTGTTCTGTTTCTTAATATTGGTTAATATCATTTAAAATAATTGTATCTTATAACATGAACCGATTAAAGAAATTGCTATATTCCAAACTAATACTTAATCTTTTCTAGGAATATAATTTTATATGTTATTGCATTATAATTCTATAATAAAATTGCAAGATATCAGAATTTTTCAGTTTAATATACAATGTTACAAATGAAATCAAACTCTTTAGGGAAGGTAACAAACATCCCTTACTGACCTGCATAAACTGAATGTTACCTCATTTCACATCGAAATGAAAACCCTACCCTGATTATTTACAATCTCTATTCATCCATTCCTAGTTGGTATTTACGGAATAAAATCAACTGATCAATGCTTAAAGCAAACCAAGAGTAGGTTGAAATATTATTAAGTTGAGTTTCCAACTATTTTTGAGTACGGACATATGTGGATTCCATTCAACGATTAACAATTTAGAAGAACCCCGTCATTAGAGTAACAAAAGGCGTAAAATCAGTATGCTATCAGCTCAATATAATTTATTATACGAGGGATATCTTGCAGTAGTTTCATTTAGCATATTTTGACACATTAAATCGGCTAATTGTCTATTATCTCTTGTCAAATTTCTAAAAAAATTATCCATTGATCGATTTCTATTCATCACCTGATTAGCTCCTTTGGTTACATTTCCAGTAGTGCAAGTTCCATTTTCGTAAAGTATAGCGTGAATAGATTGAATATTTACATTCAGAGACACACAAATTAAAGCTATAACTAGAAACACCCAGATGAAAGTCGACTTGTTCATTCAGCATACTTGTAGTCTTTATCATTAATATGGGAAACGGAAGAATTTTTAGGAATTTATAATTATATTTAGAATAATAAAGAGATTATATTTTAAAACAAAACTGTTACAGTATGATAACTATTGAGGACACATAGACAAGTCACTTTTGAAAACAATGATAATTTACCTTCGGTTATATGGATGGAAAAATTATGTAAAATATGTAATAATAATAAAATTGAGGTATATCAGCTAGATTTTGAAGTATGTTTCGACTATTGGATGAATCAAACTACTCCTAAAATTTCCTAGGTAACTTTCAAATTCGAAATTCTAACATTCGGCATTAGCATGTTCTAATCACTATCTCGAAAAAACGAATTGCTATTCTCTAAATAAGCCGTGATTATAGAAAACTAATCATATTTTTAGGTTTAAATTATTCCTAAAATAGAGCATAATAACACAAAAATCATATAACATGAATTTAGAATATCATAAAATGCGGATTTAACTAAATATTAAGAAGATGAATATGTGTTTATATGCGAACCAGTTCTAATGTGATTTATGACTTTTTCTTCGTTTGACATTGTTTATCTTGTAAGTATAAGTTCTGAATAATTTTGAATGCTACGAAAAACCTAAAACAAGACCATATATTGGTAAATCGACTTGGCAAGATTGCTAAGAGATGTTCTGATCTCTTGAATTGCAATGTAGTTATTCCAATAGAAGATATCAAAATAATATCAATGCTTATTCAGGAATTTGTAGATAAATTCCACCATGGTAAAGAAGAAAAAGCATATTTCCCACGCATGAATGATAAGAATAATTATTCTGAAGACATTCGAAAATTCTTGATAGAACATGAACTTGGTAGACGTATTGCAAAGATGTTAGTCCAGAGTCTGTTAGCCTGGGATAGTGGTATTGATTCAAGGGAACCAGTTGCCAGATTTCTGAATGCTTATTCGGTATTCATAAGTATACATACAGGTAAAGAAAATTTATTTTTTGATCTTATAGAAGAGAGAGGCAGCCTTTCTGAAGAAGAGCATTCTCTATTAATGAAACATTATAAAGTTTGTCACAGCAATGTCGGAGGTAAAGCTAGAGTCGAACAGATGACAAAACTGATAGGATACCTTGAAGAAAGAGATTGGATGAGAGAGTAATGTGATCAGTTAATGATTATTGATCTTGCCTACTCCAGAGCCTTCATACGATTGAATTAAGCTATTTGCAAATAATATAACTTGCAGAGTATCTATTACTGTTTAATAGGAACAATAAGAGCATGAAAATATAGTTAATCTCATTGTCAAGTCTTTTCCTTACAAATCACTATATTAGATATTTTTCTTCAGTTCAGTATTTTTCAATCCACATGACAAACACCTGTAAGATTTAATCTTTTCAGTTTCCTTTTCGCATATTAAATTCTCGCCACAGCATGGACATTTCATGGTTCTCTGAGATTATTGAATCATCGTTCTCATATTTATGCAAATCAATGAGATGTCAATTTTATGTTTATTTCATTAATTAAAAAGGAGATTTGTTCCATATGACTACCTCTCCAATATATTTTCCCACAGTTGGTACATTTATAGAATATTTTGTTAGAATGTAAAAGTCGCACTGGAATATCATACTTGATCGAATACTTATCAATAATTGTCTCTAACAAACCATTGCAACTGGTACATAAAAAAGGTACTTTTTGAGAATTAATAGATTTAATATTTAGGTAGCTGAAAATAGTAACTAGGTTTTCTATTTCTGTCTCTTTGTAAGTTAAAATTGTATCGATCCCCTTTTTTTTACATCTTTTAAATAACATCCTATCGCTTGTTAAAACTATTCTGCCTTTATTCTTTGATGAATCTAAAATATCCATGTCATCAATATTAGGGTCATAAATAGTATCAAATCCAAACATTCTTAATTTTCTAGCAATTTTACCAAGCATAGCATCAGCCATAAATGAATACTCTTTATTCCTTTGCATTATTTGGTAATCTTATTCAAGAACATATTAGATAAAATTATCCATTATTTGGATTCATGAAGCATAATTATATTACCAACTTGTTTTATTTTATCACCAAACACCGATTTGCTGATGTTAAATGAAAATCTCTTAACTTACCATCATTTTCTAGGTGGTGTCTTCTATCCCTAAACAAAAACAATTACTATGATAAATTCTTCATACAAAGCCAGACAATAGTTGAAGGTGGTATTCGGATCCTACGTGACGACCAATTACGATACAAGCAATTTAATGATTTGGTGTCCTTGCGACAGCATCTGCACTGTAGGTAACAGTAAAGGGTTCCCCGCTAGTTTTATGAAAAACCAGCGCACTTTCTGTAAATTATAATGAACCTGTACTTATTGGCGTATCCGTGACCTTGACAGGAGTATCTGAAAACATTGTCATTGTAGAAATCGCAATGGTCCTATTATTTGGTGCGAATTGAAAGAATTAGTGAAATAATAATTGTTTCTATCAGGATTGTTAATTAACTTATCAGCTGCCTATACGATTTATGACTCCGATTATAAATCATCAAGTTTTCTACACCCAAAAAATTCCTAGAACCAAATATTTTCCAACTCCGTCCTCTTTCGTATAGCAATGTGAGTGAAATCTTCATTATTATCTATGCAACCATGCCAGTGCAACATAAAGGCAGGAACGCAAATAACATCACCTTTTTCCATCATAACAGTTTTTTCAATTTCTACCTCCGTTTTAGTAATGTCATCGGGTTCAATCAAGATTCTTTTTGCGAAAACTACAATACCCTTTCCTTCTGTGGCAATTAATATCTGTTCTGAAGCATGTATATGAGGTCTGGTTCTACACCCATCTTTGAAAGTAACATAATACATCTCTTGTTCCCTTGAATCATTTTTTTCTAATAGACTCTTAATTATAAAATCTCCAGTGAATTTATCTTTGTATTTTTCATTTGGTTCTTGCTTTGCAGATACAATACTCTTTTTTTGCATTATTACTTCATGCGATTCTCAATTATAAAAACTAAAGTCCGTTTGAATTCTTCATGAGTTTAGAAAAAAATAATCCGATTATTTTGACACCATCGAATTTAGATGACTAGTATAATTATTTAATGTGAGCAAAAATCTAGGAACGATTACGATTTTAGATTTCAGCAATTCATATTACGGCAAAAATAA
>JAATVL010000241.1 GCA_014523525.1 Nitrososphaerales archaeon TH703
AGATATTAGGCTGGAATATAATATCCGTTTCTTTTCACAAATCAACTTCTGTTCCTACAGATAGTAATTATGTTGAGCATCATGCAATGGCGGGTCTAAAAATTGTGTCAATAACAATTCACACTCCCTTGGTTTGAAACCAATATGTTAATTTAACGTATCATTTATTTTCTCCTGTTTATGAAATTTTAACTAGTCCAAATGAGACTAAAAATTGTGTCAAAAATGGTTCACAAACGACCAGGACTTCGATGATAAATTATATATTGTAGTACATCAGTCGAAGAGTGTAATAGTCTAATCTGAAACTTTTTAATACCATGAATTTAATTGAACACAGTGAAACATTTTCAGTTAATTGCTTTATTAACACTTCAAGCCCTTTTCCTAAGTTCCATGGGTGTTCTTACCCTTAGTAAAAATGAAGGGTCTGGACAATATCCAGTTATTGACGGAATTAAATGCGATTCGACAGAACATTTTAATTTTCATTATCATGCACACCTTCATATTTTCATCAATGGTTCCTCATACTTGGTTCCGGGAGGGATTGGTATTAAAGCTCCTGATTGCATTTATTGGTTACACACACACGACTCTTCAGGAATAATACATATAGAATCTCCAGAAAATAACACCTTCGAGCTAGGCCAATTCTTTGATATTTGGGGTCAGAAATTCAACAACAGTCAGATATTTGATTTTAAAGTTGATAACTCCACTGATAGAACCCTTACTGTTTACTTGAATGGGACCGCAATTAACCAAACCTCATATAGAGATATACCAATTGTTAATCACGAAGACATTGTCATTGTATATGGTGCGCCTCCGCCAGAAATTCCATCATATGGGTTTCAATACTAAGTAACGAGATTATAAGACTGCAAATTCCGAGTTATCCTTGTAATCATCTGGGCATGTATAGAAGATTAGTTAGATAATTTAGTTATGACATATTTATTTTGCGTGTCATTTAAGCAATTGGGTCTAAAAATAGTGTTAAATTTGATTCACAAACGATGGCCCAATAGAATTAGTGGGTTCATATAGTTGAGTCTAGTAACTTATTTCCAGTCGCATTAGCTCCACTCATATGCATTTGCAGTGAATTCTTCGGAGGTCACCGAGCCAGCCACCTCTAGTACGATAATTTGACTGTTCATCCAAGATAGTTCCTGAGAATTAGTAAATCCAGTTACAATGTTCAGACCTGTGATTTTACCATTTTCAAGTACTTTACTTTTTTCGTGTCCCCACCACATGAATTGCTCACCTTGCTCGGTCGTCGTCAAACAACCATGCCAAGTCGCATCAATTATGCCATGAGGATATTTAGTCATTACACCCGAGCCAAGATTTTTACCACTCGGAAACCTTCCTATTCCTCTTATATCTGATGTGAAGCTTACCTCAGTTGTTACTCCTTCAATAGGGTGAACCTTTGTTACTTTAAAACCCGTTACCTTGCCACTCTCCTCAAAGAGTTTGTCTCCGAGTACCATAACTAATTACCATGTTTAGGTTTTATGAAGTTTGTTGTGCAACAGTACTTTAGAAAAATGACTACAAAGGGAGTAAGTATTGACAAAATATCTAAACTGCTAGATGTACTAGACAAGCACATTAAGGAAGAAAACTGCAGTCATACGCCTAAGGAACTTCTAAAAGAATACGAAAATTACGACTAGTTAAATAGATAATAATTAAATTTATGGCGAGGTAATTTGCAATACCACTAGGGAAACCAAATTTTATTGCCAAAGGAAATGCACTGAACGGAAATCCTAAATAACTTGTTTGTGTCTCTATTGTTAATCTATGGCTCACCAACAACTTTTAAAACAGGAATCGTCTGTTTCTCAAATTCTAAGCAGCCATAAGAAGCAGTTAACGCAGAATATCGAACAATGTACTCATTTGCCCCATACGGGTACGATTAATAAACAATCAAACCAAGAATCATCTATTTCCCAAATAATACGTACATATGGAAAACAGTTTAAACAGATTAGAAAGCAATACACCGACGGACTTGGAGGCAGATGCGTTATGGGTGTCATAATGTCTTATTACGGTTGGGACGGCAAATGCATCACTAACGCGGAAAGAAGATTATATGCTGCATTAGTTGCATTGAGACAAGCCGGCATCAGTAAAGAATTATTGATAGAGCTGAATGATTCTGGTGCGACATTCGATGAGATAGCCGATTATCTGGACAGGAATTTTGGTTCGGCAAATAGCGATAGGTAGTCGTAGAACTAATTCGACGCTGTCGACTAGTTTCTTACTTTCGGTCTGATCAAAATGCCGTTGAATAATTTAAAACGGGGCTTGAGTAGTAAGGTTCTAAAATTGCAATGCAGCATTATCAATCCCACCGAAGCCGAATAAAATCTACAAATTTATGTTTTAAGAATAATCATGCAAATGTTATAAAAATGATAATTAAATCAGATATGAAAATTATAAATTGACAAACTCTATGATTCTAGTATGGGTATCAAATACAGCTATTGTTGCGTAAAATCCAAAGAACCATCCTTTAGCTGCACCTGGATTGACAACTATTGTCTTTCCAATCTTGTTACTGGCTTTTCTATGCGTGTGTCCATAAATAACGATATCATACTTTCCAGAATTGATTAAAAATTCTTTTTTTGATGAACTGGTACCATGATAAATAACAAGCTTCATTCCATCATATACTGCTTCAAAAATCTCTCCTTTGAGTTCTCCATGTATCTTATTAAAGGCTGATGTTAGTCCAGGAATATCTGTATCATTGTTTCCCAATATACCGACAAGTTTGATACCTGCAAAAGATTCAACAGCGATTGGACTTACAAAATCGCCTGCATGCAGAACGATTTCCACTTGTCTATTATTAAATTCTTTAACAGCCTTCTGTATATTCTCAATGTTATCATGTGTATCCGATATTATTCCAATTTTCATAATATCTGATAGACTAGTGCCTTTTAATATAAAGTCACGTTTAGTAATTCTATTCGGAATCAATATTGAGGGGCATACTGCCTTAAACTCTAAACTTTTACGCCTTACTGGATGGGATTTTTAAAATGGATTACGTACACTTGTGAGACTTCAAAAAAAGAAATTGAACTGCTGAATAGTAACGTAAATTCATACATGAGGCATTTCTTTATTAACCTAGTATATTGAATAAATTCTCGTCATTTGTTAACATTGTCTCTTGTGTTCCACCTTAAAGCATAGAAATTGATCTCATCGATAGATTCTTAAGAGCAAGATAATAATACTAATAATGAACAATAATGAAACGAATCGATTGCTTATATCGTCATACCAACAAAAGTGGCAACTACACTATAGGATGTTCACCTAATTGAAGACTTTACAGTTTGTGACCTCCTTTATTCCTCAATCAAGGCAAAAGAGTAAATTCTGCGTGACGTGTTCGAATATGGCGACACAGATAGCATGCTTTGAGGTTGAAGACAATGTTACACTCATAGAAAAATACTGCGATGTTTGTATTAGCAATATTAGAGAGCTTTAATTCTTTATTCCAATTTTATCAAAGATGTAACATGAGCTAATGTGTCCAATTTTAAGATGAGGATTTTTGAATATTGAATTACCAACTTGTCATTTCTCAAAACGACATATCAGTGCCCTTTTAGGATATCAATACTAAAATTAATCTAAAAATGCCTACAATAGATGAGCATATAATTCGATGTACTGAATGTGGAAGAGACCTAATAGTTAAAGATACTGTAAATAACGGTATAGCTTTCCTTAGCCATCTAAAGTTAGACCATGGAATAACTTAACCTGCCTCAACGTATGAGTATGACTAAAAGCAAAGGTAGAGTTAATGGTAGACAAGAATTACAAGATATTGTTTAATTTTCAGAATGTTTCAGGTCCGGACCAGTCCATATAATCATCAGGTGAATAATCGTTTTTATGTCCCCTTGAACACACATGTGAAGTAGTAGAATTAGGATTTAATTTGGAACCTTTTTTGGTATCTTCAGATATATAAACACCGGGAAACACTTCACCACAGTTCTTGCATTTTAACATCAGCATAGGCATTTGTTTTAAACTAACTCATTTACAATGTCAATACTATTAATATCTAACTACGCTAATTTTCAAATAAAAACTAATTAACTGTCACCAATCGTCGGCAGTATCATATGTCGATCAGATATACTCGTTATTCACTACTAGTATCACTAAAACTTTATCATTTTTTAGGAGGATTAACGATAATTCAGAGTTAGCCATCGATACTTTAGACCCATCTGAATAATCAGACTAATCCCCTTGCCCGAATCAATCGTCACACCATGTTTAGACTAATCTTCCATAATCCCGCTTTAATTAGATGACGAAAATGTAAATATCAAAAATAACTGAACCCACTTACCAGCAAAGGTTCAAATCCCACCTACTCCATTATACTGACACAAAATATTATTATTTTTATAAATCAGTGCTCTTTAAGTGCCAATTTTGTTCCAAATCCCTCCCAGTTCATACCGAAAACAATTATTAAACATCAGTCACGCCTGTAGTTATTTGTATACTAGATATAGGAGAGATTACCTAATTATTAATACTAGTAGATATATAATGAATATTTTAATTCATGACAACAATCGTTTCTTGATGATGTCTTACGCATGGTGCTTCTAAGCAATGACAATGTGTGAAAAATGTAGTAAACATCAAGAATACCACACATGTTTAACATGTAACCAACACTTATGTATTGAGTGTTTTAATATGGTTCATTTTGGTATTAATGCTCCTAGGGCTAATAAGTCAATAGTATATAACAAATGCGTTTTTTGTGGTGAAATATATGGGGCTAATGCTAAAATTGAAGTTTGCGACAAATGTACAATCATACTGACTTGGATATCTTCGATGAATTATCTTGCTGCAGTAAATAGGGTTTCACAGTTGATAAGGACAAACAAACTTGATTCAAAGCTGACAAATGAAAACTATTGTAAGGCAAAGTTTGGAGTACACGCTACTCAAGTTATCATGGACGCAGTAGATAGTTTGA
>JAATVL010000242.1 GCA_014523525.1 Nitrososphaerales archaeon TH703
CAAGTGAAGAAATATTGAAGATTGCAAATAGAGAAAATGTGGATACCATAATTGTTGGTAGCAGAGGCCGGTATTCTTCTAAGGATATTCTGTTAGGCAGTACCTCGTACAAACTTGTCCATTACTCCAAATGTACTGTAATAATTGTGAAGTAATACATTACAGAGACTTTCAATTTATCGATTAATTCTCAGTACTTCCAATATTAACACCCCTGTGTGGACTATCCCCAGAAGCATTCCACGTTATGTACCAATCACTCGAAAATTTTTTCCTGATAGGAGTAACTGAAGCTGCAGAAACCATAAAATGGATTTGCCGTTAAATTCTGCAGACTTGGTGATAATCATCCTTAAATTCCAAAACAATTTACAAATCAATTTCCAGTTCTAGAAATATGATATGATATTAATTAAGGAGGAAAGACAAGGTCTGATAATATATTGGCAATTGTAATTATAGTGTGTGGTTTACCGGGTGTTGGTAAAACAACATTTGTTAAGGATCTTGCACCACTGATGAGAGCTGTTATTTTATCCACTGATAAGATTAGGAAGGAACTAATACCAAGACCAAAGTACGACTGGAAAGAAAGGAGATTAATTTACGACATATTAATATTATTGGCAAAATACCTTAGTAACGCAGGCGTGAACTGCATTCTGGACGCTACACTGATAAAAGAAAGATCAAGACAAGAAATAAAAAAAGAACTGGATCTGATAACCAAGAAAATCCATATCATAGAATGCCTATGTCCCGAGGATATCATCGTCAAACGACTCAGAAGAAGAAGAAACGATTATTCAGACGCAGATATCTCTGTCTACAGGAAAATGAAAAAAATTTACGAACCTGTGAAAGAAAAACACATAACAGTTGATACAAGTATGATCTCAAAAAAAGATGTCATATATATCGCAAATCAGATTCTGAATAACGAATGAGAACAGAGCAAGAGGATATAGTTCTTCATTTTAAGAATGCGATCTTTCCCCACAAGGTATCACATATTAGAATTTTAGAGACGCATATTTCTTGGATCTTTCTAACAGGAAAATATGCGTATAAATTAAAAAAACCGGTTAAATTTGGTAAAGTCCTTGATTTTTCAAACATTAGATTAAGGAAAAAATTTTGTCAAAAGGAAGTTGTATTAAACACAATTCTTTGTGGACAAATGTATCAAGGTGTTGTTAAAATTGTAAAAGCTGGTAACATCTATAAAATAGTGAATCTGAAAGAGGCTGGCAAACCTCTGGAATTTGCAGTCAAAATGTTAGAAATACCTCAAAAATTCCGTATGGACAATCTCGTCGACCATAACAAAGTTAATCATGGTACCCTTGACATGCTGATAGATACGCTTGTCAAGTTTCACAATCTTGCTCGAACGAATGCTACAATTATAGATTTTGGTATACCAAGGATTATGAAATCTAAAATCAGAGAAAATTTTAGAACTCTTTCATACCTTACGAGAATAGATACCATATTTGAAGATAAATTAATTTTATTCACCAAAGAAAATTCTCGGCTATTTCATCAGCGGATAAAAGAATCTCGGATTAAAGACATACATGGTGATCTATACCTGAAAAATATTTTTTTTATCAAAGGAAAGTTTTACATTTATGATAGAATAGAATTTAATGATTCTTTAAGATATGCCGATGTAGCAGAAGACGTAGCCCATCTTGCAATGGACCTTGATTATCATGGGAGAGAAGATCTCCAACAGTACATAATTTCAAATTACATAAGAAAAAGTAACGATACTTCGTTAATGAATATAATTTACTTTATGATGTCTTACAAATCGTGTGTACGAGCCAAGGTATCAATATTTAGAGCTTCACAATTAGCTAATGCAAGTCAGAAGTTGAAACACATGTCTGAGGCAGATCATCATTTCAAATTGGCAAGGAAATACATCGAACTATTCTAACTTGAGTATAGACTATTGACCAAGGAGTAGATGGAACCTAGTTACCTTCAGTTACAAATGTCATTTAGATTTATTCATCAGTAAAAACGTATTCCATCAAAATATTATATGGAATGATAGCTTTGACTCGTAAATTACAGTGCTATTTCATAGGCGCTTTGCTCGAAAATAATTAGAACTAACCGTCGTATTCTTCTCTTTTGTATCACGCAATTTACTTCAAGAAACCTGTTGCCCCATTTTTCTAATTCCTTTGTTATGCAGTTTTTGGCTTCATCTTTAAAACCACTAACTAAACTCATTTCGTATTTTAATAAAATTTTTACGAGGACCCACTTTTCAATATGTCTGTTTTGGTAATTATGCCTACAAGATGACCTTTTCCGTTTATGACAGGAAGACCACTTATTCTGTTCCTAATCATTATTTTTGCCGCCTCAGCAATATTGACATTCTTGTGTATCGTGATAGGTGGAGATGTCATGATATCTTGAGCAAGAACAAATCCAATCATGCCAGATGGTATGAATCTTTGCTTTTTCTTAGCTAAAGTCCTATCGTTGCGTGTCATCCAGTATCTTCCTAAGGAACTTAGAGGTAAAAAATCTCTACTAGTCACAATACCTATTGGTTTCATATTTCTCTGCACAACGACCCTAGATATCTTGTGAATATTCATCAACAATGCAATCATATGTATGGACTCGTCAGGCGCTACGGAGTGTACTTTGTCAGACATACATTCGTATACCGTAATATCCCTTGGTTGATGATAAGCATAAAGCTCAACAATATCTGTCTTTGTAATTATTCCTTTATCTTTTCTTTGATCATCATTCACTATCAAAGAACTTATATTATTTTGCAGCATTAGTTTGCAACAGTAGTCAATCGTAGAACTTTCATTAACGGTAAGAAGCTTTTTCTGGACTATCTCTTTTAGTCCTATCTCGCTCAGGCGTTTTGCAGGAGGAGTATCATACAAAAAGTTTGCAATATCCTTTTCAGTAACTATTCCAACAGCTTTACTATTAAATGAAACAACTATTCTGCTAATTTTGTATCTTAACATAGAATTTCTTGCATCAAGTAATGTCCTGGAAGAATTCAGAGCTATTATGGGTCTGCAGATATCTA
>JAATVL010000002.1 GCA_014523525.1 Nitrososphaerales archaeon TH703
TCTGATTGAAACTATCTTTAGTTTTATTTATAATATTTGTGAACCAATGTCCAGATAGAACCCATCCAGGTTTCCCTTGATCGTTATTTTGAATGCTTGAGATACCTCCAAAGACCATATCCTTGTGGTCCTGCCATTTATTTGGGTTTGCTTCACTAATATTCAAAGATGGTATCGCTATAGTTATGCTTCCTGTTACAAGTACCAGTGTCGTAAACAGAAAGACAGACTTTCGAAAAGAATGTTTATTTAACATATGATACATAAACTCACACAAATTATTAAAAGCTACCGGATTAAGGTTCTATTAACTTGATTGGTGATAGTAATAGGTGTTATCAGAGCCCGGAATAAAATCGTGCAAAAGTCCATGGAATTTGATGGTCTAAAGTTACCCGAAATTTTGTATCAATAGTATTCTTAACCTAGTTTCTCCACAAAACATCGACAGTATCGACTCTCCATGATTGGTTGACAAAGGAATTAGGAATATCTACAAAAAGTTTTGATTTCAAATAAGACAGTATTCCAGTCCATGCTATTTGTACTCCATTATCTCCTGCAAATGAAATCGGACATGAATTGAACTTTACTTTATGTCTTAGGCATGCAAGATTGAGCATATGGGAAAGTTCTTTGTTTGCAGATACACCACCAACTACTAGTAGTTCTTTTTTTTCAGTAGCAGAGAGAGCCCTCTCAACTGCTTCAGTTATCATGGCAAACGCAGTCTCTTGAATTGAATAACACATATCTTCATACCTGTATTTATTAGTTGAAATCAATCTCTTAGCAGCGGATAGTATCCCTGAGAAAGTAACATCATTACCCTTTATTGAATATGGTAACGAGATATAATTTTTGGATGATTTATTTGCTAGCCTTTCTATCTCTGAGCCACATGGTGAAGCTAATCCTATGTGTCTGCCAAATTGATCTAGAAGTTGTCCTAATGTGATATCTAAAGTTTCTCCTATAACACGCCATCTTCTGTTATTAAATACCAGTATCATAGTATGGCCTCCTGAAACTAAAAGGACTAAAGAATCAACACCACCGGTTAGGCTCATTCCAAGTTCAATGTGTCCTAATGCATGATTTATAGGGATTAATTTTTTATCATAAAATGAAGATATAGATCGAGCAATGACAGCGCCAATCCTCAAACAGGGCCCAAGACCCGGACCAGCAGAATAGGCAACAATGTCTAGATCCTTGTATTCTATTTTAGATAATTCTAGAGATTGTCTCAGTACCTTTATTGCCACTGAAGCATGATGACGAGCTGCTTCTCTGGGATGGATGCCTGATCCGTCAGCGGCTTTGAAACTATCTCTAACGTCAGAAAGAATATTAGGATATTTTTCATAATACGAGTACTTTATTACAGAACAAGCAAAAGTGTGTGCCGTACTTTCTATTCCAAGACATAACATTATTATTACTTCCTGCTTGCTGTAGAGACAATTTTGACTACATCATTATTTTTTAATTTATGATCAGCTCCCAATCTCCTTTTTGTTCTAACATCAATGGCAAAAAGGAAACCTTTTCCCAATTCGTCATGTATAACATGGGCTAAATTCTTTGCAGTTGAGTCCTCATTTAGTAAATAAGCTTCCGGAAGAATATTGCCTTTTTTATCGGTTAACTTTGACTCATCTTCGACAGGATAGACAACTATCTTCTTTAGCAGATCAAAACAAGCTACATTTAATATTTCTTGAACTCCAGTTGAACCATATTTTTTAATAAAACTTGAGACAATTTGAAGTGCGTGCCTCTGTTTTTCACTCAGTTGCATATTTTCTTTAATTTCGAATGAATCGTCTCCTGGAAGATAATGTAAGAACCCATTCTTTGCAGCTTTTCGTAATAACACTTCTAACTCTGAAGTACAAGGTATAACATGAGTGTATTTTTCTTTGATTTTTTCCAGATTATTTTGAGATGTTAAAACGTCTGCCTTGTTAGCTGCAATAACTACAGGTTTTTCCATTCTTCTTATACTTTGACAAAAGTTGAACAATTCCTGCTCTGTCCAAGATCTAATTTTCTTGTTATGTAGATTGAATATGTTCAGTACCTTATCTATAGTCGATTCTGTGACTCCCAACCCCGATAATCTTTTTTTTAATATTTGAGCTGTACTAAGCCCTGAAGAATCAAGCTCTCTTATGTGATCCCAATCTCTTTTAATAATTGAAACAAGCCATAAATCAAATTCTTCATCGACAAATTTAAGGTCTTCAAGTGGATCGCCCGTACCTGGTGTCAACGGCCTTCCTTCAAAGTCAGTTGAACCTGAGATATCAATTACGTGTATAAGGGCATCGGCTTGCCGTGCATCATCTAGGAATTTGTTTCCAAGCCCTTTTCCCTCATGAGCACCAGGGACTAGACCAGCGACATCAATTATTTGAATTGGTATATACCTTATTCCATCAACGCAAATAGAATGAACGGGATTATCCTTAACCCCAAACTCTGTACACACGCATTTTGTTCTCACGTGGCAAATTCCAAGGTTAGGTTTCACTGTTGTGAACGGATAATTTGCAATGTTGACAATGTTTTCTGTTGATGCAGAAAAAAAGGTAGACTTGCCTACATTTGCCTTACCAATTAACCCTATTAGCACTTGGTAAGTTTATTATAATTCATAATTTAAAGTGTGTTTTCACATTATAATTATTCCGACACTTAGTAAAACAAAAACAAAAAAATAATGAAACGAATACGATTCGTCACATTCTCATGGTAACAAATCCAAGGTCATCTTTATTTCCGCAATCTCTTTTATTACTGCACTTCTGTCCATTTCATCAGTAGTATACTTTAAAAGCCTCTCACATGCAACTAGCTGCCCTAACATAATATCTTTCCTGTCAAGACACAAGCTGTGATAGGAATCAATAAATGAATAGGCTATCGTTATACCCCTTTCTCTACATCCACAAGTTTTTGCTTGAATATGCATCGGCGATTTCAGATATGAGATATTCAATATCCAGTCA
>JAATVL010000243.1 GCA_014523525.1 Nitrososphaerales archaeon TH703
ACTGGACTGGGATGGATCGGCGGGAAAATTCTTGACAAGTGGAAGGCTGATGAATACGTAGATTTCACCTTTTCCTTAGGATTGGCTATTGGTGGCTTTATAGTGGCTGACCACTTTCTACATATCTCTGGAGTAGTTACTACTTTATTTACTGCAATGATTCTCGTTACTAAGCACAAAGAGGTTTCAATCGGTGTTAGAAGACTTTTTCACAAATACTGGGACTACATAGCTTTCATTACAAATAGTTTCCTGTTCTTCCTCATTGGAGTTCCTTTATTTGCAGTAGAATCATATGAAAGTAGTGCCGTTCCATTGATTCTCATAATAGTAGCTCCGTTTGCCATAATGATGTTATCCAGAGCTGCAGTAGTTTACAGTGGAAGTGCATTTTTGAGAATCTTTAGAGTTAGAATTCCTCTTCAATGGCAAAATGTTCTTACCATTGGAGGTTTAAGAGGAGGAGTAGCAGTAGCATTAGTTCTGTCACTTCCATTAGAATATCAATTCAAGGACCTGTTCATTAGCCTAGTCATACCTTTAATTGCAATTAATTTAGTGGTGAACCCTATTCTCTTAAATCAATATCTAAAAAATCGCCCTCTAAAATAGATCAATCTTAGATCTTGACGTTCCTTAAATTGTGATTTATTATTCTTAAGGGGAATATCAAAGACTCGTATACGGAATTTTTTAAAAATTTTATTTTCAACTAAAGATTTTAGATATTATGTTGCGTAGCAAGTTTTCATTGCTATTGCAATATTGGAAAAAATTTTGGATTCAAGTTGGATAATAATGTGTTAATTGAAGCAGAATACCGAGCTCTTTTGGTCAAAGTGAATATTCATGATATTGGATGTGAAACCATGATGAAAATTTACCTTCTGAGCAACATTATTAGAGAATTGTAAAATTTATGATAATCCAGCAAAAACCAAAATATGAAAATTTTACATCGGATTCGTTGAGAATGTTATTTCAGGTTTTAGAAAGATATTCCGATTCAACAGGTCAAATTTTAGAGCTGATCTTATATTATTCATCTCTTGCCATATATGAGAAATGATTTAATCATATCTTCAACAAACTGGGCGTTTTATTCATGAAGCAAATAGAAAAACATATGTGGATAGCTTGCACTATAGGATTTTAATGAAATCTACTTTCATAACTGTTATAATGACTAGCTTGATATTAATAGCACCGTCTTTTGTTATCATGCAGCAAATTCAAGCTCAAGAAGGCAATATAATTATCACGTTTCTGTCGGGCAAAGAGGAAGTTCCACCGACTAAATCTGATGCTAATGCCTGGGCCAAGTTCCAGTCTGTTAACAATGATTCACAAATAGCATATTGGGTTAGTATCAGTGGACTAAATAAAATAACAGGCGCACATCTACACGACGGAATTAAAGGACAAAATGGTGATATTGTAGCCGTTTTATCAGGAAATAAATCGGCCGATGCTGGAGGGAATGCAACTATATCGTTGATGGGAAATATAACAAAAGATGATCTACAGGGTCCTTTGAAAGGTAAGGAAATTTCCGATCTCGTAAGTCGAATGAAAAATGCAAGTATCTATGTAAACGTACATACCGACGAATATAAGGATGGGGTTATCCGTGGCCAGATTGGCTAAACTTCACTACTTTCATTGTGAATTTTGTTTAGGACTTCGTCAAATATTGTTGACATAAAATATGTGATTGTTTGTACATCTCTAAAACCTAGTGGAAATTTGTTAAGATTATCTCCAATAGCGGAACAAACTTCATACTTTGATTATGTTTTACCAGAAGAGAACAGATTACAAATCAACGTTGTACTCAATAAACATGCACTTTAAGCAAGGTTGTAACTAGATCCGAATCCTACGGAGGGTGATAATTGTTTTATTCTTTAATCCTGCCAGGCATTAGGAAATCCACGGCCTCGTATAATCCTTCGAGCTCTTTAGAGACCTGGCTTGAGAATACTCCTAGAACTTCAAAATCAGCTGCCTGCATTCTTCTAGTGCTGAACATAGCTAGAACCCCAATAACATTATCACCATGGGTTAGAGGATACCCCGCAAATGATTGAAGGTTTTCTCTTTTAGCCCACTCAGGATATCTTATTCTCTTGTCATTAACAACATCATTTGTTATTGATGGCTTGCCAGTGATTACTATATTCCCAATCTTATTAGAGTTTGCTGGAACCTTGGAAAATTCGCCATCTATATTTTTGTACTTTCCGGCACTAAATTTTAGGATAAGATTTTTCCTTTCTTTGTCCAATAACCATATCCGAGAAAACTTTGCGCCAAAATGTTTTACTAAACTCTCCACGATAAACTGGAGCTTTTCATTTAATTTTTGATATTTCTTCAATGAACTGAGGATCTTGTAAGCACGCCACTTTTGGTCTCTTATGTCATGATCATCAAATAAAGTATAAGGTGTAATCTTCACCATGCTAGATTCATAAGAACGGAAATCATCTATCAGATCTACAAATCTATTCAAAAAGTTGCTACTTTCAAACTCATATTGTTCTACAGAATCGAAAACAAAATGACATATCCAATCAAAGTCTCCTGTCATCCTTGCAGAGTAAACACAAAAGTCTGCTTCGCCACAGTATTTTTCAAGACGCGAGATCATAACAGAAGTATCAGCTTTAAATTTGAATTTAAGAAGAATTGTACGATTTATCTTATCTGATAGTAATGTAGGATTTAGAAGAAGAGAGTAACCTAATATGGTGTTGGATTTTTCCAATCTCTTCAATCTGTGTCTTACGGTTCTATCG
>JAATVL010000244.1 GCA_014523525.1 Nitrososphaerales archaeon TH703
GATGTTATATTATGTATTCCTTTAGATACAGGCTTAATCATTAACCAATATCCTTTGTTAACCGATTGTGTCTTACCACCCTCTGTATTCTTCACATTATTATGAGGAAATACCAATTCGAACATTTTGGACGATTTAACATAGATTGGATTTACAGAGTGATTATCAACTTTTGTGTTCAGTTTGACTATTTGTGCATTACATACATTCCATAGTTTTTCCATGCTATTTCCAAACAAATTATTCCACCAGTTAGACTTTGAAGTAGAACATTCTGCTACTATGACTGGAAATAATATTGATTTTTCTAATGGAACAGTACAAGATCTTCTCACCTCTGAATTATTAACTAAAGAGCCAGCTAGGTACCATACTTTTTCATTGTCTTGTCCTGTCTTACAGAGATTTCCTCCTATATCGTCAACTAAAGGATTGCTCCCCTTTGGTTGACTATATGCCCATTGCCACCATTTTGTAGCCCATTCTTCTAATGTCAATCCATATGGTTTCGATTCTAATGAAAATATATACGATGAAACATTTACTGAAGCATTTACAAACTGCGTCAAAAAAAGAAATAGGGAGAAAACGATACTTAAGGATATTAAATTCAAATTTTTTAAATTGTGAATAAGCAAACTGACAATTGGTATTTTAATACAGATTCTTAAATATATTTAATTCAGAAATGTGGAGAATGGTTAGAAGATGGTTCAATTTGTGGCGAATGTGGTGAAATAAGTAAATAATTATCTGTTTTATGAATTCAATAGGTTGGTCCCTATAAGTTGTCGTTCATAAGTCAGCTGAATTGTATATTTATCATAATTTAACTTGACTAGATTTTATATTTACTGATGTGACAATATATTATTACGCCTAAACAGCAACTGGTGGGTATTGGTTGTTTCTTGTTCATCGCAGTAATGACTTTTCCCACTGGTTGTTAATTTTAGATTGGTGCCCGTCTATTGAACCTAAGCAGCCAAGCACCAACCAAATCATCTACCAAGTGCTGCTAATGTTATGATAGATGACAATATCATTTCTTGGAAAATCTATTTAAAATTTCTAATACAAGTATGTAATTGGCGGAGGATTAATTTACTTTAATTCTCTAAATATCAAACATCAAACATGAACAATTATACTCTCTTCTTGACGTCGGGGACAAATCCTTCAAATATCATAAGAGAAGGGCAGACTCAAAATCCCTGACGTTGTTATTCTACTTATTCAAAATTATATCCTTTTAAAGATATTCTTAATGTTACCTTCTAAGAATACAAAATATTTTTATAACGATTATATCAATAACGATATAAATATTAACAACTGATGGGATGAGTTTTGATTGAAGGCTGAACAAGAACCAACCAAGTTCCCACCAGTTGTTTGTGTGACGTTATAAGATTCGGGCTCACCAAATTATATAACGTATTTGGTAGAAAGCCCTAAAAGTTTTGAATAGTAGAAAGTGATCAGAATTATGAATTTCTGAATTGTAATTCTACCTTAAATCTAACTGATTTTATTTATTCTTGTGTTTTCTCTTAGATCCGATTGGTAACGATATATAAGAAAATTCATTCTTCAAGAAATTATAAAACGATTAAAACTCAACATACAGAATGGACTGGATTTATTAGACTAATTAGTCATTAATTGAGAAAAAATATAAAAAAATATTTTTAACTAGGTTAACTGCCTAGTTGCCTTCGTTACCGTTATTATTGCCCGCCGTTGTCATTAGTGTTGCTAGAAGACTTTGACTCTTCAGATGATCCGCTGGACGATTGATTTTGTTTCGGCATGAAGTCCTTTAACGACTGGCACGATTGCTTTCCTTCTTTCATGGATGAACAAAGTTGTACATCCTGCATCTTAGTGTTATTTGGTACCATTGCTGTTACTGGTACTTTCGTGGGGCTTCCGCCTTCACCCTGTTGAATTGTTACATCCACTGTAATACTCTTATTCTCTTGTCCTTCTTTTGCTTTCTCTCCGCCCTTTGCCTTTAGAGTGAAATTCAATGGGACCTCAACTTGTGATTGAGACGTTGACTGGCTTCCTGTTTCCGGCTCTTGCTGTGCTAAACTCATCATTGGAAACGCGATAACCAATGAAAAAGCAAATGTTCCTATCAAAATTATTGTTTTCATATTCATTAATTGCATCTAGAATGTTGAACTATATATTGGTTGAGCGAAAGCACCTAGTTTACCTGCATTAAAGACGCTTAATGGTTCCATTAACCAACCAGTGGGCCCAATTATGGCCCACCAGAATGAATATGTAGTATGTTTTTTGTGGCGCTTGCAACATAATAATTCAACAAATTATAAAACTATTATGATTAGGTAATAGAATATCTTTCAAACTGAGTCTTAAGGCATCTAATAAATCATCATAACTAGTTTGTTCTTTCTTAAGGTTCAATTCCTCTGCATACGCTGTACGTAGTGAAGCAAGTAACTTATCATACTTTTCTGGAATTGCTAAGCAGATAGAATAGATAAACCTAAAAATAATGAATGCAATTTACTAATAACTCTTTCTTTCTATTTATTAAATACACCTATATAGGCTACTTAAAATAAATTAAATTACAAATTTTGCTAAAAATATTAAACAAGAGAGCATTTTTTGAAACAAGTTACACAAGATATAGATTTATCCACGTATATTCGGTCTTGATCTGGTGTCGCGCATTTTCAGTACTTTTTGGAAACGTATAACTTCAATTTTAATAGATAGAGTCCTCGCCATAGATTCCTAAAATCTCCATCCAGCCAAATAGAATTAGATAATATAATAACTGTGGTAACATTCCATTCCATTGGAAAATTGACCTTCATAAATGAATTGCAAATATTCCGAAGAGCTTTTATCGTGCAATTTTGACTTATTTTAGTCACCATGATGCTCATAGGCTAGTTTATCATAAAATCTAACTGATTTTACATTCACAAATTCAAGCATACCGTATCTTGATAGTTCTCTTCCAAAACCACTATGCTTGATACCTCCAAAAGGAACCCTTGGATCAGAGGCAACTATATTGTTAACAGTAACTATTCCACATTCCATTTCCATTGATAATTTCTGTGCCTTTTCTAAATCACGTGTCCAAATACTTCCCCCAAGTCCGAAATCAGAGTTGTTTGCTGCACTTATAGCTTCAACTTCATCTTCAACTATCATTATTGGGGCAACAGGACCAAAAGATTCTTCCTTTGACACTCGCATATTTGAATTAACATTTTTTATCACCGTAGGCTTGTAGAATGCACCGACACTACCAATTCTTTCACCTCCACTCAATAGCTCTCCACCAAGACTTATTGCATCCTTTACCATTGAATCGATATTGTCCAGACTCTTCATACTTGAAAGTGGTCCTATGTCGGTATTGTCAGACAAAGGATCACCGACCCTTAATTTTTCGGTTTTTTGAATAAAGGATTCAATAAATTCATTTGCTATTTTCTTTGAGACAATGAATCTTTTTGAAGCAACACAGCTTTGACCACAATTTAGAAACCTGCCTTTGATGGCTCCTGACGCGGCTTTTTCAACATCTGCATCATCCAGTACAATGAACGGGTCACTCCCTCCAAGTTCCAGGACGCATTTTTTTAGCCGTGAGGTAGCACGTTGGGCTACTTTAGCCCCAATTTCAATACTTCCAGTAAAAGTAACTCCATCTATTTCGGAGTCGATCAACATCTCAGCAATTTTTGAATTACCAATAACAGTCTTAAACACTCCATCTAGAGCCCCGCTTTTTAGTATTGTTTTTTCAATCTCTATACCACACTGCATTGTTGCACTAGCAGGTTTCAAAACAATTGCATTTCCAGCCATTAACGAAGGCGCTGCGAAACGCAATGCCTGCCAGTACGGAAAATTCCATGGCATAATGCTTGCAATTACTCCTAAAGGCTGGAAGGTTATCATTGTCTTATTGGCGTCACTGTTTAGTGATTCATTATTGAGGAGTAAATCCCCATTGTATGAGTAAAATTCAACTCCCCAGGCACATTTTTCTATCTCTGAACGAGATTCCTTGATGGGTTTTCCCATCTCTTGGGATGCAATTCTAGCAAGGTGTTCCTTATCTTTCCGTAATTGCTCAGCCAGTCGAAGCAATGTTATAGATCTTTTGCGAATCTCGCGCTTCCATTCTCTAAATGCATCTTTTGATTTATTGACAATATTGTTAACTTCGTCATTTGTCATGTTTTTGTACTCTGATATTATCTGCTCATTAGCCGGATTGACAGTTACAACATTATTATTCATAGTCTTATAGATATTCAGAGGCAATTAATATTCATATACACTGCTGAATCAATTTAGATAGTTCTAATATTACAGTTGATTCGAAAATGGCAGGTCACTGTATTAGCAAAATAACATGTTCTTATCGCCATTTTCTGCAGCTATGCGATAATTAACTTACACGTTACTAAGTGCGAGATTAATATGATCCAGTAATATTCTATTAGAATGAAATTCAAACACTAGACCAGCTAATGGTGATTTATAACCTTCCTGAATATTGAAAAATTATAAATTTCTACTAATAAGATATTATTTTATGAACATTGGAATAATTGGAAACGGATTAATGGGATCTGCGATAGGTCATAGATTGTTAGAAAGAGGATTTCAAATTTATTTGTATAACAGAACCAAAGAAAGATCAAATGCACTAGTAAAAAAAGGCGCAATTAGAATGGAACAACCCTCAATGGTAGGAAAGGAATGTAATTTTGTAATTATTAGTGTTACAGATGGTCAGGCGGTAAAGGAAATTTTGTTTAGTGACAATGGATTGGTTGACTGCAATAACAAACGACTCACTGTTGTCGACACTAGTACCGTTTTGCCGGAAGATTCAATCTATTGTGCGAGCCTTATGAAAAAAAAGGGATATGCAATTATTCAAGCTCCAATAATGGGAGGTCCAGACGC
>JAATVL010000245.1 GCA_014523525.1 Nitrososphaerales archaeon TH703
TATTCTTATATCGGTTGCATTAGTAATGTCCAACAAAAAAGTTGTTTTAGCTTTCTCTGGTGGATTGGATACATCAGTATGTGTAAAATATCTTCAAAGCAAACATAACATGGATGTCATTACCGCCACCATTGACTGTGGGCAAGAGGATGATTTTGACGAAATTAGAAAAAAATCAAAAAATCTTGGTGCTATTAGGCATGTTAATATAGATGCAAAAAAAGAATTCGTAGAAAGATATGTCAATAGATCAATAAAGGCAAATGGTCTTTACCAGGGAAAGTACCCTCTTGCAACTGCATTAGCGCGTCCTTTAATTGCAGATAAAATAATGAAGGTAGTCACACAAGAGAATGCAATTGCAGTAGCCCATGGATGCACAGGCAAAGGAAATGATCAAGTTAGGTTTGATATTGCAATGTCATCCATAGATCCTGGTATCAAGATTATTGCTCCGATAAGGGAATTGAATCTTACACGGGATCTCGAAATGAAATACGCAAAAAAAAATAATATTCCGCTTAATGAAGAAATTAAAAAGTATAGTACTGACGCGAATCTGTGGGGAAGAGCTATTGAAGCAGGAATTCTAGAAGACCCTTGGGCAGAACCTCCTGAAGAAATTTTTATGTTGGTCAAAAATAATGATCTTCCTACTGAGTATTTGGAGCTAGAATTTGAGAACGGAATTCCGATAGGAGTTGACAATCGAAAAATGAGTCTAACGGACGTAATTACTTATTTGAATATCAAGGCGGGCAAACACGGCATTGGTGTGATAGACCATATAGAAGATAGAGTTGTTGGGATAAAGACTAGGGAGATATATGAAGCACCAGCCGCACATACTATTATAGTAGCACACAAAGATTTGGAACAACTAGTTTTAACTAAACATGAATTACGGTTTAAACAGATCGTGGATGATCAGTGGAGTTGGATGGTCTATTCTGGATTATGGTTCGATCCTCTTAGAGAGGACTTGGATAGGTTTATAGATGCAACTCAAAATAGAGTTACAGGTAAAGTTAAAATGAAATTGCAAAATGGATCCCTAAAAGTAGTTGGAAGAAAATCTAAAAATTCACTATACAGACACACGCTGGCAACTTATGCTTCAGACTCTATATTTGATCAAAACCTTGCAAAAGGTTTTATAGAGTTATGGGGGATGGAAACAGTTATTGCTAATAGATTATCAAAGAATTCACCTACAAAGAGTAAGGGAGAAAAGAAGAAATGAAAAAAGAGTGTAAGGACTGTGGAGCTGAACTGACTATACCTCAGGACTCGATGGTTGGAGAAATTATAACATGTCCAGATTGCGGCACCGATTTTGAAATCCTATCAAAAAATCAGGATACTGTTGAGATGAGGGAAGCAGAATCAGTCGGAGAAGACTGGGGACAATAGTTGATCAGAATATGCATAATATATGATAAACTAAGATTTGAAGAAAAAAAAATTTACAGTAAGATCAAGGAAAAAGGGCTTGATGCTACTCTCGTTGATGGAAAATCAATAACATTTGATACTGAGTCAAGTAAACGGGATCCTGTATTTGGTGACATAATATTGCAGCGTGTGATTAGTTATACCAGAGGTTTACACTTAACTTATTGTCTAGAGCAAATGGGATTACCTATTGTAAACTCATATAATGTAAGCGAAATCTGTGGAAATAAACTAATCACCTCTATGATTTTAAAAAAGAACGATGTACCGACGCCCAAGACTACTTTTGCTTTTAGCACTGAATCAGCAAGAGAGTGTATGAAAAATTTAGGATATCCACTTGTAGTTAAACCGATTATTGGTTCCTGGGGCCGTGGTGTTTACCAAATTAAAGATCAATCCATGGCAGAAATGTTGTTGGATACAAGACAGGATAATGATAATTCATATTCTAGAATTTATTATCTTCAGGAATTAATAGATCGTCCTTCACGAGATATTAGATGCATTGTAATAGGAGATGAAATTGCTGCATCCGTCTATAGATATTCTTCAGAAAATGAGTGGAGAACTAATGTAGCGGTTGGCGGTAGAACAGAAGAAGCCCCTTTGACTTCAGAATTACAAGAAATTGTATTAAAAGCATCAAACGCCATCGGTGGAGGTATTTTAGGTGTTGATCTCATGGAAGACAAGGCAAGAGGATATTTAGTGCATGAAGTAAACAATACTGTGGAATTTAGAGGGGCTTCAGCTGTATGTAAATCTGACATTGCGGGAGCTATGACTGACTACCTTCTAAAGATGTCTACGAAATAGATTTGTATTCTAATTTAGACGCAGTTTCTTGTCTGAATTGGACAGTTGGGTGTCATATCCTAGATAACAAAATTCATAAGATGTCATAGTAGAAATTTCGGTAAAGGGAGAAATTGGTATGAAAGTGGGAGTAGTTGGCGCTTCAGGATATGTCGGAGGTGAACTCCTACGGCTATTAGTAGTTCACCCAGATGTTGAATTAAGTGTTTTAACATCTAGACAGAATGCAGGAGAATATGTTCATAGAATACATCCCAGTTTAAAGGGCTTCATAAATCTCACATTCTCACCCATGGAATTGGACAGGTTAGTAAATCAATGCGATTTGATATTTGTATCGGTTCCTCATGGTAACGCGTTGAATATCGTTAAGGATCTTTATAGTACTGGGATAAAGATAATTGATCTGTCGGCAGATTTCCGTCTGAGGAATGCAACTGACTATGTTAAATGGTATGGATGGGAACATCCATTTCCTGATTTACTATCTAAATCTGTTTACGGTATACCAGAAATACACAGAAATGAAATCAAAGAAGCACAGTTAGTTTCCTGTCCTGGATGTATGGCAGTAACATCAATTTTGGCATTAAAGCCATTGATCGAGAATAAATTGATTGACACTAGTCATATAATAGTGGATAGTAAGATAGGATCTTCTGGTGCAGGAGCAAGTGATAGTATGGGTACTCATCACGCAATGAGGTATGGTGTTATCAGGCCATACAAGCCTTCCAAACACAGACATACGGGTGAAATAGAACAAGAATTAAGCATTATATCGGGAGAAAAAATTAAGGTAAGTATGACCCCTCATGCTGTAAATCTTGTTAGAGGAATATTAACAACAAATCATGTATTTCTTAAATCACCAGTGTCAGAAATTGAGCTATGGAAGGTTTATAGAAACTCGTACAAAGAAGAACCGTTCATTAGATTAATAAGAGACAAAAAAGGGCTCTATAAATTCCCAGATCCTAAATTTGTGGTGGGTTCCAATTTCTGTGACGTCGGTTTTGATATCGATGAAAATACTGATCGTATTGTGGCTCTCTCAGCTTCCGACAATTTGATGAAAGGTGCTGCAGGCTCTGCCATACAGAATATGAATCTTATGTGTAGGTATGATGAGACTGACGGACTAAAGTACACACCTTTAACACCGGTATGATAGTCATAAAGTTTGGTGGCAGTGTCCTTTATGACTTGCATCCATCAATAATTGAAGATATACGTCAAATTTCATTAAACCAAAAAATGGTGTTAGTTCATGGAGGAGGTAAAGAAGTAACTAATATAGCCACAAGGCTTGGAAAGGAACAGAGATTTATCGTTTCTCCCAGTGGTATAAGAAGCAGGTACACCGATAAGGAAACAGCTGAAATTTACACGATGGTAATGTCTGGAAAAATTAATAAGATAATTGTCAGGATGCTGCTAGAAGCAGGAATAAGAGCGGTGGGAGTTTCAGGGATAGATGGTAACATATTGAAGGCTATAAGAAAAACCAAATTGACGGTGTTAAATGAAAAAGGACGCAAAATGATTATCGAAGGAGGATATACTGGGAAAATTAGTTCTGTTGAAACCTCACTCTTGAACATCCTAACCGATGGCGGTTTTTTGCCGGTAGTATCACCTATTGCACTAAGTGAGAACTATGAATATTTGAATGTGGATGGGGATAGAGCGGCAGCTTACATAGCTGGAAATTTGAATGCGGATAAAGTAATTTTTCTTACCAATGTAAATGGTTTGCATTTGGATGACAAACTGGTAAGAAATCTTACTAGTAGTCAAGCAAAAGAATACATGCCAAAGATAGGGTTTGGAATGGAAAAAAAGATATTGGCAAGCACAGAAGCCTTAATGCTAGGAGCTAAAGAAGTGATAATATCATCAGGTAAAGTATCCAATCCAATTACCTGTGCAATAAATCATGTGGATTGTACGGTGATTTCAAATTGATTCTTAATGAAGACTCATATTTGATAAATCTGTATCAAAGATTCCCTGTTACTATTGAAAGGGCACAAGGCGCAACAATATGGGATACTGACGGAAAAGAATACATCGATTGTATGGGTGGCTACGGCGTCGCTATCATAGGCCACTGCAATAAGGATGTTATAGACGCAATAACTCTGCAAATGAACAAGCTAATGGTCTGTCATATGTCTACCTATAATAACAGTAGACTTCAGTTTCTGTCAAAGTTAAAATCTATAGCGCCAAATAATCTTAGCAAAATTTTCTTTAGTAATAGTGGTGCTGAATCAATAGAAGCGGCATTAAAATTCGCACGAAAATTTTCACAAAAAACTGGAGTTGTATCTATGTATGGTGGTTACCATGGAAAAACCTTTGGTGCATTGTCTGTGACGTACAATTCTAAATACCGTAAATCGTTTAGTCCTTTGTTAGAGGGAGTAAAATTTGTTCCTTTCGGGGATATATCATCACTTGCTCAGACTATTGACGAAAGTATTGGGACTGTAATTATCGAACCAATCCAAGGAGAATCAGGAATAATTATGCCTCCAGAAGGCTATGTGAAAGCAGTACGAGAATTATGTACTGAAAAAAAATTAGTATTGATCTTTGATGAAATACAGACTGGGCTTGGACGAACGGGAAAAATGTGGGCAGGTGAAAATTGGAGTGCAGTTCCTGACATAATGTGTATTGCAAAAGGTATAGCGTCGGGGATTCCTACAGGCGTAACATTTGTCAAAGAAGAAATAGCCAACTGTATGAATTTGGGGGAACATTCTTCAACATTTGCTGGAAATCCAATTGCGTCTTCAGCAGGTAGTGCTACAATAGACACAATAATAAAGGAAGATTTAGTAAGTAAAGCCTCAGATACGGGAACGTATTTCAAAAAGAAACTTATTGAATTGAAGGATAAACATCCCATCATAAGAGATGTTAGAGGCTTGGGCATGATGCTTGCATTAGAATCACGATTTGATGTTAGAGATATATTGATGGACGGCATAAAAAATGGACTTTTGATGTTGTACTCTGGAAGAACAGTAATACGACTCCTTCCGCCTTTAGTCATGAAGAAAGAGCAGGTGAGTAGAGCTGTTGAAATAATGGATGAGATCTTAAGTGTTGAGGAGAAGAGGCGCAATGTCAAAAGATAATGAACTTGATCAGAGAATTCTTGAGATCTTGCGAATGGATTCTAGAAAATCATTTGTAGACATAGGAAAAGAGTTGGGTCTTTCGGAATCTGCAATAAGACGAAGAATTAAGAATCTAATTGACGACGGTTCAATCTCTAGATTTACAATTGAAGAAAATGCAAGGAAAAAAACCAGCGCCATAACATTACTTTCCGTAAGCTCTACTACCGACACAAACTCAGTAGCTTCTAAACTTCAAAGCATTGCTGGGGTCAAGGTTATTTATGAAATAACTGGTCAATATGATATCGCAGTAATCATATCAGCCAACTCAATAAATGAAATTAACAGCAGTATTGACGACATAAGGAGAATTGAAGGTATATCTGATACAGATACTGTCATTATTCTAAGAACTCTTACGTAAGATACACTTGTATTGAATAGCCGAAAAGATTTATATTATATTCGAAATAAGCTCTAATTCAGCATAAATGTCACTAAATTCAGATGATCCCAATCATTTTGCGAACATATACAATCAAACATTAGCTAATAAAGAGATTAAAATACTTGATTCAACACTCAGGGAGGGCGAACAGCATCCTGGAGTTTCATTTACAAATAAACAAAGGATACAGATCGCATGGTTATTAGATTCATTTGGTGTAAATCAAATTGAAATTAGTCCAATTGTATCACACGATCATTTCGAAGCAACTAAAACAATAATTAAACAGGGTCTCAAGGCGGATATTTTGGCTCATGTAAGGGCGCTAAAATCTGATGTCGAAGTAGCAATTGACTCTAATGCAACTTGGGTTGCAACATATATGGGTATTTCAGACATACACCTTGCTACAAAACTGAAAATATCAAGGGAGGAGGCCAAAATTAGAGCTCTTGAAGTGGCTGACTTTATAAAATCACATGGATTAAAATCTCGTTTTACTATGGAGGATGCAAGTCGAACGGATCCACTATTCCTAATTGAAATGTGCAAAGAAATGAATTCACGAGGAATTGAAAGAATAAGCATTCCTGATACCGTAGGAATAATGCGTCCACAAGGAATGTACAACATGGTAAAGATGGTATATGATAATATTGATACCAATGTTTCATCACTTGATGTTCATTGTCATAATGATGTGGGACTTGCACTGGCAAATGCGCTCGCTGGATGCGAAGCAGGAGCCAATCAAATTCACACAACCATTGATGGATTCGGCGAACGAACTGGAATTCCATCTTTAGCAGAAACATCTGTTGCTTTAACTGTAATTTATAAAATGCCTAATGATTTTAGGTTACATATGTTAAAGGATCTTTCAAGAACAATAGTAGATTACACACATATAGAAACTCCAGAATCCAAGCCAATAGTTGGCGAAAGCGCGTACAAACATAAGGCAGGTACGCACCTGGCTGCAATTTTACAAGATCCATCAGCATATGAAATACTTGAACCTCGCCTAGTTGGAAATAGGAGAAAAATTGTATTTGGGGAATTGGCGGGTAAGAACGGTGCGGCTTACTTGCTCTCTTTATTGGGACTTGAATCGTCAAAAGTTGAGGCAGAGAAAATGGCCAAGGGTTTGAAAGAGCTGCGAATGGGAGATATCCTAGAATTATATCTTGACGAAAGATTAGAAAGAAAAATACTTAACGATGCATTATCAAAGTAGAGGAGATAGTAATGATAAAATGCACTGAATGTGATGCAGAAATCAAAATTCCCAATGATGCGATGGAAAATGAAATTGTGACATGTCCTGATTGTGGAGCCAGTTACGAATTAATCAAATCAAACAATGGGTTTGCCATCAGACCTGCACAATCTGTTGGAGAGGATTGGGGAGAGTGAAAGGGAATAACAAAAAAACATCTTTTTTCATTCTTTACGACCAACTAAGATGGGAAGAAAAATCATTAATTGAAACGGCGAAAAAAAAAGATATCAAACTGGAAGTCATAAATTGTAGAGAAAGTTCAATTGATCTGGATAAAGATAAATCTCCCCATTGTAACGATATTATTTTACAGAGATGCGTAAGTTATTATAATAATTTGCATTCTACTGCAGCTTTTGAGGGGCTTGGAGCAAAGATGATAAATTCTCTTTATACTGCAATCATGTGTGGGAATAAACTGTTTACTCACATGGAATTGTCAAAAACAGGTATAGCAATCCCCAAAGCATTTTGTGCTTTTTCTAATCAATCTGCCTTGAATATTCTAAATAAGAACGGATATCCAAAAGTTATCAAACCTGTAGTTGGCAGCTGGGGAAGAATGATTGCGTTACTAAAAGATAAAGAGGCAGCAGAAGCAGTGATAGAAGACAGAGAGCACATGTATCCGTTATATCAAGTATATTATTTTGAAGAATTTGTAAAAAGACCTCCCAGGGACATCAGGTGTATTGTTGTTGGAGATAAGGTGGTTGCTGCAATTTACAGATACTCAGGCGATAATGAATGGAAAACTAACATGGCGCTTGGAGGAAAAGCAGAAGCTTGCAAGGTTACAAACGAAATGGAAGATCTTTGTATAAGAGCAGCAAAAACTATGAAAGGAGAGATTTTAGGAGTAGACTTAATGGAAAGCGATGAGAACGGTCTCCTAGTACATGAAGTAAACAATACTACAGAGTTCAAGAATACGGTAAGAGTTACCGAAATAGATATTCCTTCTCTTATTGTAGATCATCTTGTAAACTCTAATAAATAATTAGTAAAATTGATCTCTTCTGCATATGCTATTAAATTATTGAAACAGTCCCTTGAGATATACACACCATCCAGATCAGAGGCACAGCTAGCCAACTTGATTAAGGAAAAATGTTTGGATGATCTTGGCTTTGAAAGAGTAAATATTGATAGTGTTGGGAATGTAATTGCGACCAAGGGAAGCGGCGATCCGAGAATTCTTTTATGCGGTCATATGGACACCGTACCGGGTCAGATACCTGTAAGAATTGATTCTGGTTTCCTGTTTGGTAGAGGAGCATCTGATGCCAAGGCTCCGCTCATATCCATGCTCCTTGCATGTTCAGAATTCAAACAAAGTGGGACTATCATATTCGCAGGTGTTGTGGATGAAGAAGGAAACGCTACTGGTATTAAGGAACTAGTCAAAAATAAATTGTCTATAGACTACGCAATATTTGGAGAACCCAGTGGAATTAATAAAATTACTATATCGTACAAAGGAAGGCTCGCATTAAGACTAACCTGTGACGTCCTTGATAGTGCACACGCGAGTGCTCCGTGGCTGTCAAAAAATTCTATCGAAGAGGTCTATGAAGTGTGGAAATTGCTTAGCAATGAAATTTCATCAAAATATATCAAGACGGACATAAAGAACAAATCTCTGAGTTTCAGTCTTACAGAAATTTCTGGAGGTTCAAGTCATAATGTTACGCCCCAAAAGTGCAAGATTACAATCGACATTAGAGTGCCAAATGGAGTAAAGTGCCTGGAGATATTGGATTATTTGGATAATTCAATAAAGAATATTTCCGAAACAAGAAAGGTGAAAATCACTTATAGGATTGAAGATATGACAGAACCGTTTGAAGCAGATCATTCTTCTCCATTAGTTAGAGCTCTTTCACTTTCAATATTAGATATTTGCAAGATTCGTCCGGTATTACTAAGGAAGACGGGCACTGGAGATATGAATGTCTTGGGAAATTCCCTTAATATTCCAGTGGTAACATATGGACCAGGAGAACCCCATGTTTCACATTCTAAGGATGAAAAAGTTGAGTTACAGTCATATTTAACAAGTATTGAAATCTACAATAGGGCACTTTTCCACACTTCAAGGCTACACCATAATAAGAGGGATACAGGTATCAAATAAATTACTGATATGTTGTGTTTGGTAGGGGCTGGAATATATGACACCGTCGAAATGTCAAATTCAATTAAGGTATTGAATAGTTGTAACAGGATATACCTTGAAAGATTCACATCACCAATTTCTGACAACTTTATTAGTATTCTCAAGTCGACCCTGGGGCCAGAAAAAAAAATCGAGATTGTAAAAAGATGGTTTGTAGAAGATGGAAGACAGATATTGGATGAATCAAAGACACTTAATGTGGGTTTGGTAAGTTATGGAGATCCTACTATTGCGACAACTTTTACGGAATTAAGAATAAGAGCAATGAAAAATAACATCGAAGTTAAGGTTGTACACGCCGCTTCTGGAATAACATCACTTGTCGGTGAATGCGGATTACAAGTGTACAAGATAGGTAAACTTGTTACGATGATGGAAGAAAAGCAATCGGCAATAAGTGTGTATTCAACTATCTTTGGTAACTTGAACTTGAATTGTCATACAATTATCCTAACTGAGTATAGGCAGAATGAGGATGGTTCAGAATTTTTCTTGAAACCAAATTATGTAATGTCGAAATTACTTGAAATAGAGAAAGACATTACGTATGAAATTGTTTCGGAGGATTCCTTTTTAATTGTAGTTTCCAGAATAGGCACTGATCACCAAAAAATTGTGAGTGGTAAAATTAAATCGCTGATAGATTTAGAATACGGGAGAGGTCCACATTCGATTATATTCCCTGCCAAATTTCATTTTACAGAACAAGAAGCGATAATGAATTTGACCGAAATTATTGATGCACCTGTGGATAATACTAGCAGAATAAAAAATGTCTCAGATTATATGCTCAACAAATATGAACCAATGATTCGCAACGAAATTAGGCAAGTTAGAAATACAATTGGTTCTAAAAAGGAAAATAAAGTACAACTAGAACTACTGGACAATGCAGAATTTTATCTGGATGATGCAGTTCAATTCTTAAGACAAGGAAGAAAGGAACTAGCTATATTGTCAGTTGGATACGCAGATGGACTGGTTGATTCGTTAAAACAAATGTTAGAATCAGATTAATATATAAGCAGAAATCGTGTTTGAAATCAGCCGCTGCCTTTTATTATCGAGTATGTGATCTAAACCAAGTAATTTACTAAAAGTAGTAATAAAGAGATGACCGAACCTAGTCATTTTCGGTCAAGTTATTTTTCATAATGCTATTTTCAGCAGTTCTTCTATTAATCTTGACATACTATTGGATTTCATAATTTTTTTATAAGGGATAAGTAAACAATAAACATGAATAATTTAAGATATTCAGTAGCTATCGTTGTAACTATTTGGATGTTTATTTTGATCAGTAATGTTGCTTTCGGACAGCTTAGTTTTCGAACAAATTTAACAGGCGATAGAGAAGTGCCTCCTCTTTTCAGCGAATCTTATGGTACTGCCCTTATAGTTGGTAACGATAGTAGCCTAACATACAAGATAAACGTTACATCTTTGGACAAGGTCACAGGTGTATCCCTGTACAAAGGTGATCAAACAGAAAATGGTCAAGTGCTTGTTTCATTATTAAATGATTCCAAACCTTCAGGAGTTATTGACGGTAAATTGGTCGAAGGAACAATAAATTCTTCAAGTATAATGGCACCTTTAGCTAATTTAACTACCAATGTTACAGTATCCGATGTTCCATTAGCCGTACCAGCTGCTGGCAATTTGACTAATATGACATCAGCTGCTGGCAATTTGACTAATATGACATCAGCTGCTGGCAATTTGACTAATATGACATCAGCTGCTGGCAATTTGACTAATATGA
>JAATVL010000246.1 GCA_014523525.1 Nitrososphaerales archaeon TH703
CTATTATTATTTTATTCTTGGAGAGTGTAATAGTAGTCACGTCAGCCATTTTCAGACTGTTCAATAATTTACTATCTAGCGTAGCCACAGCTAATCTTCTGTTCTTTGTTACATAATTTAGAATTTTATTGTCTACATTTTTTGATTTACCAATATCCTTGATTTCAAATTTCAGTTTAGATATGCAAATTGCAGTTTTTGCGATCATAGATTTCTTGGGACCTGATTTTCTTTTGATAGAGTCCAGTTCATCTAGAACAAAGGTTGGGACTATAAATCTTAATTTCCCATGTTCGTTTTCAATTTTATCCAAGCATTTGATAGGGTTAGAAACCAATGCAATGAGAAAGCTAGTATCACAAATTATTTCCATCTAAGGATCCTCTGAGAAATCATGTTGTGAATAGATTAGCTGTAATTAATTAGTTTCAATAAAGCGGCATATTTTCAGACTAACTTTTCAAATTTGATACAGATAATTAGGGAAACAAGTGTTCTGATTCAGGTCCATATCCGTACCGAATTTTTTCCACTCTATCAAAAGGTTCATTATTAAGAATCAAAGATTATTCATTAGAGTAATTGAAAACAATAGAGACGCAAATATTGGTAAATTCTACTCCTGAAAAAATTTGGAACATTCTTATCAATTTTGACGAATACGAATTATGGAATCCATTCATGACAAAAGTAGTAGGTGATGCCAAATTGGGTTCTAAAATTATGGTCAAGATTCAGACTGTTAGCGGAAAAGAGAGAACGTATTATCCAATTATAACTAAAATCGATATAGACAAGGAACTTCGATGGAAAGGAAAATCATTCTTGCCTGGTATTTTTGACGGTGAACGCATATTTATTATAGAAAAATCCACCGACAATCAAGTTTCATTCTTACACAAAGAAATTTTCACAGGATTAGGTGTGAAATTTGTTGGGGACAAGTTAGATGAAGATCTCAAAGAGAGTTTTGATAAGATGAATATGGCCCTAAAAACTAGAGCTGAGAATTTCTAAAAGTGATAAAGGTTAAACTAATTCTTTTGGATACTAAATAGGAATGTTTAATCGTCTGCATTCCGAAACTAATGTTTGCATGTCCTTCTCCAGGGCGTAGCGAAGTTTATTATTGTAAATTATGGCTGCTGGATGTATTGTAAGAAAAAAGAGCTTGCTATCTTTTTCAATGAACTTTCCGCGATTTCCAAGTATGGATCCGCCACCAAGCAATGATTGATAGGCCGTTCTACCAAGTATACAAATAATTTTGGGAGAAACAATTGAAATTTCTCTTTCAAGATAATTCTTGCAGACACGCCGCTCTTCTTCTGTGGGAACTCTATTTCCAGGAGGTCTACATTTTACAATATTAGTCACAAAAATTCTTGATCTAACTAGTCCTACTTTATCTAAAGTTTCGTCAAGAATTTTTCCTGCCAATCCAACAAATGGTCTACCTTTCTCATCTTCGTTCCTTCCTGGAGCTTCTCCTACAAACATGATACTAGCTTTAGAATTACCTTCACCAGGAACTGCATTTGTTCTATTCCTACACAAGTTACATAGTTTGCATCTGATAACTTCATCTTTAATCTTATCAGTCGAATCGATAGACATACACATCAGCTATCTCTTATTACTTGTTGATATCGAGACTTACATATATTATCATACTGTGTATCTAGAAAAATCATCATTTATTTTATTTATGATTTCTTGTGATACCATCGAGAAATACAGCAATCCGCACCATCGTGAATGTTGTGCTCAACACTATCTGTTCAAGTTAAAATGAAAAGTCAATTAATTCAATTTCATTACCTCATTTGACAAATAATTTTAACTATTGATTATTATTAATACGATGAGTATTTTATAATGGAATGAATTCGAAAGTAGATCAGTTGGAAAATCAACCAGATCTAGTGGATGAATTGACGGATTTTTTCAAGAACCTCAGAAAGCGTAAACAAATAGATAAAGAGATTACAATGCATGAAAACAGAAATAAATTTACGACCAATACAAACATCATAGAATCAGACAAGAGGCTTCGCGAAAAAATCATTATCGAAATAGACCTAAATCAAAGAACAACCGTATATAGTAATGACCTTTCTATGTGGGTTTGAGTACACGATAATTGATGAACTAGCCTGTACGAAGATCCTTGATTTTTTTACAAAAAAAAAGATTTATTTTATAGCAAAGACGTAGCATATCCGTAGGCAAGTATCTCGATACATAAAGTAGTAAATTTTCTATGATTGTCTCATATGATTTAAAAATGGTTATCAGCCAGAAAGTAACTAATTGAGTTCTAGACCAGTTACACTTGAATACCAAAAAGGAACAATAGTGGTAAAGGGACTTGATAGTTTGCCCTATGCTAAGTTTGATTCAAGGACTAACTACTTGTATTCCTACGGTATAAACTATAAAAAAATAACTCAATACCTTAATGAAAAGAACGTAAAATATGAGGACAAAGTATTGGACTTGTTACCTCTTGGGGATCTTCCAAAATTAGAGGTAAAGCTGCGCGATTATCAACAAGAAGCAATTGAAAATTGGTGTTTAGAAAAAAGGGGATCAATAGTACTGCCGACAGGAGCCGGCAAGACCATAATCGGATTAAAAATTATTGAGATTGTAAATTCACCAACACTAATAATCGTACCTACACTTGATCTTATCAAACAGTGGACAAAAATACTCTCACAAAATTTCGATATTGAAATAGGAAATATAGGTGGAGGAACTGAAAATATTCAACCAATTACTGTGTCAACCTATGATTCTGCATACATTAAGGCGCAATCAATTGGAAACAAGTTTATGTTAATGGTATTTGATGAGGTACATCATTTACCAGCACCATCATATAGATTAATTGCAGAAACATTTGTAGCACCATTCAGACTTGGCTTGACTGCTACTATAGAACGTGAAGATCATTTGGAAGAAGATTTTCCATATTTAGTTGGAAAATCTACGTTTCAAATCACGGCAAACGAGCTAGCTAAAAGTAATTATCTTGCAAAGTATACTATTGAAAGAAAACAGACGTTCATGTCAGTGGAAGAATATAGGAAATATAAAGAAAATATGGCAATATATCACCTATGTTTAAAAAAGATTGGACTAAAAATGAATTCTCATAGCGCATTCAAAAGATTGATCATGATCTCATCAAAAAATATTATGGCCAGACGGGCCTTAATGGCAAGAAACAAAGCAATTGATATAGCGCTCAATAGCAAATCTAAAATGAATGAAATTAGAAAGATATTAGTTGAAAACAAAGGTATCAAGACAATAATATTTACACAACATAACAAGCTTGTATATGAAATATCCAATATTTTTCTTATTCCATTTATTACACACAAGTCATCTAAAGAGGAAAGGGAGGACGCCCTTACTGGTTTCAAGGATGGTAGATATAAAGCAATTGTTACTTCAAAAGTATTGGATGAAGGGATAGATGTTCCTGATGCCCAACTGGGAATACTTGTTAGTGGAACCGGCAGTAGCAGGGAGTTTATCCAAAGGTTGGGAAGATTACTGAGGCCAAAAAATGATAATAAACAGGCAATATTGATTGAAATCGTTTCCAGTGGTACTTCAGAAGCTTTAACCAGTTAGAGAAGACATCGGAATATACTTATATACATTTTCAGTATCC
>JAATVL010000247.1 GCA_014523525.1 Nitrososphaerales archaeon TH703
CGTTGTTTTCAGACCGCGACAGGAACCAGATTTATGAGACTGCAAAGATTATGGAGAAAATTATACATACGAACTCTTCAGGAGTAGATTGTTATGTCTCTACTTTTGGGGGAATAGTGAATTATGAACCAGACAAAGGATTTAGCACCATAGGAACAAAAAAGAACTTTACACTCCTAATTGGCAATACTGGAGTAAAGCGTTCAACAGGAAAAGTTGTCTCGCAAGTTAAACAGTTTAGAGAAAAAAAAAATACTTTTTTCAAGGATCTTTCCTCAAAAGCTCAAATAATTTGCAAGAAGGCGATGAATTCTATGATTGAAGGCAATGAAGTGGAACTTGGAAATTTGCTTACAGAAAATCATAAACTATTGTCAGCCCTAGGTGTATCGCACCCAATGATCGAAAAATTGATAGAAAGATGTCTCGATGACGGAGCTTTAGGCGCTAAATTGACAGGTGCAGGTAGAGGAGGAGCAATCATAGCACTTTTACCAACTGATACAAGCAAGGAAATATTAACTAGAATTAGTAGAGGTCCGGGAAAATGGATGTTAGTTGAATTTGATCATAAGGGGGTAGCATTTGGTTAGTATAGGTAAATTATCAAAATTTAAATTTTCTAAAGAAAACCTACCCTAATGCAGCAAGATATTGTTCTAATTAAGCTAGGGGGCTCTGTTGTTACCCACAAAGAAAGACCTATGACTATCAACAAGCCAGCGATAGATCGAATAATTAAGTCACTTCTATCTGTAAAAGTTCCAATCATGCTTGTTCATGGTGGTGGATCTTTTGGTCATTACTGGTCAATAAAGTATGATTTGCATTCCAAACCTGAGCGTTATTCTTCAGAAGGCATAGCAGTCGTTCATGAATCAATGATCTCATTAAATCACATATTGGTCAAATCAATGTTAAAATTAAAAATGAATCCATACAGCGTTCCACCCTTTTCACTTATTTTAGGCAATAAACCTTTCATGAAGAAAATTTTTCAGTTGGCATCTATGACTAAAGACAAGATTATACCTATAACATATGGGGACATTGTATATAGAACATATCATAAATACTCGATATTGTCTGGTGATGAATTGATGACTATGATTTCCTCTGTCTTAAGACCTAAAAAGGTAATATTTGCAATCAACGTAGATGGAATATACAAAAATATTCAAGCCAAGGATGTAGTACAAACAATCGAAGATAGAGCACCAATTAAATTTTCAGAGGTTAATTTTGATATAACAGGTGGTATGAAAAGAAAAGTTCGCGAGGCATTCAAGATTTCACTTGCTGGAATGGATGTACATTTTGTAAATGGATTCAAGCCCGAGAGACTCTTGAAAATAATAGAAAACAAGAAAACAGAAGGTACAGTAATAAAGGGAAAAAGGTCCAGTACCGGAAATGCCTGATGAATCTGACTCTCCTTCAGATATTGATGTTATAAAACAACGAAAAAAAGAAGGGATAATTATTCCTTTAACTAGGAACGTTCAAGCAAAAGAATCATCAACGTATTTAGAATATGTCAAATTAATTCATAACGCTTTGCCAGAAATTGATTACGATGGGATTGATACTACCCAAAAATTTCTAAATCACAAATTCAATGCACCGATTATTATTGATTCTATGACTGGAGGAACCCCAGAAGCCACGAAAATAAATTCAAGACTTTCCCTTGTTGCGGAAAAATTTGGTCTAGGTATGGGGCTTGGGAGTCAGAGGGCTGGACTTTTGAGCAGCGAACTTTCGGAAACATATTCAATAGCAAGATCTAATGCGCCAAATGCATTTCTTGTTGCGAATATTGGCGGAGCACAGCTTTCTAAAGGATTGAAGATTCAGGATATAAAGAATATGATTGACATGATTGAAGCAAATGCACTTGTTGTTCACTTAAATCCTCTACAAGAACTAATTCAACCGGAAGGAGAACCAAAATACAAAGGAGTTTTATCAAAGATCAAAGGTATTTGTGAAAATTTTGATATTCCGATAATAGTGAAAGAGGTGGGAGCAGGTATTTCAATGGAGGTTGCTAGAAAGTTAGAGTCTGCCGGGGTTTCAGCTATCAATATTGCGGGTTCTGGTGGAACCAGCTGGGCTGGTGTAGAAAAAATAAGGGCAGAAACAGCGCATGATATTGATAAGATAAATTTGGGGGAATTGTTCTGGGATTGGGGTATCCCAACAGCATTAAGTTTGATGGAAGTAAGAAATTCAGTAAAGTTACCAGTTATTGCTTCAGGTGGAATTCGAAATGGCTTGGAAATTGCAAAATGCATCGCACTAGGGGCAGATATATGTGGAGTTGCCTTTCCTTTCCTTAAACACGCATCAAAATCTTTAGAAAGCTTGTGCGACTTTACTAATAAGACATTAACTGAATTAAGAGGCACAATGTTTCTTGTTGGCTGTAAAAATATAGTTGAATTAGGGAAATCAAGATTCATAATTACTGGAGAATTAGCAAAGGTGAAAAAATGGATAATTTGAAAGACGATCTAAATGATGTGGTATCACGGGTAAGAAAATTTGCCTTATCTGTTCTTGACGGTCAGCCAATCAGGTTGTATGATGCAGCCAGTACATATTTGACTAGTGGAGGAAAGAAGCTCAGGCCATTCTTGGTGATAAAGAGTTGTGAAATGTTTGCCGGCAATGAAGAAAAAGCACTACCAGCAGCAGCTGCAGTTGAGCTAATTCATAATTTTTCCCTTATTCATGATGATATAATGGATAATGATGATATTCGTCACGGGATCTCTACCGTCCACAAAAAATACGGCTTACCAATTGCTCTCATAGCAGGAGATATTTTGTTTTCTAAGGCATTCCAAGTACTGTCTTTAGGGGGCAAAAAGAAGGGCCATGATGATACCATCATAGCTGAAATGAACAGGATTCTGTCTACAGCATGTGTCCATGTCTGTGAAGGTCAAGGACTCGACATTCAAATGGCATCTAGTAATAAGATTCCAACTATAGATGAATACCTGGACATGATACGGAAAAAAACCGCATCTCTCTTTGAGGTTTCTTGTGCTCTGGGTGTTCTCTGCTCTGCAGAGCCACTTGTTGGTAACGTAGACAATCTTTCTAAATTCGGACGATTCACTGGAATCGCCTTTCAGTTAATAGATGATTTGATAGGGGTAACAGGTGATCCGAAACTCACGGGAAAAGCAGTTGGAAATGATATAAGAGAGGGTAAAAAAACCTATCCGATATTATTAGCACTAGAATATGCAGACACAAATAAAAGAGAAAAGATTATGAAGGTTTTTGGATTCAAGGGAGCGAATCGTGACTATGTTGAAGATGCAGTTTATGCAATATCTTCGCTCAATATAGAAGAAGAAGTAAGAAGAACAGCTCATGATAACATGATTAAAGCATTTGAATCCATAAAAAGTTATAATGAAACAAGTGCAAAAAATGCTCTTGTATCTTCTGCAAAGTTTATAGTCGAAAGGAGTCTGTAGTCTTGTGAACAGTAACGAAGAAATTCATAGATTAGTTAACGCTATAGCACTTAAAAATGCATCTGAGCATTCTGGAAGTACAAACGTAAATATTGTTCTCTCCCGGATACTCAGCTTGAAACCTGAATTAAAAAATGAATTAAAGACCCTTATAGAAGAAATCAGAACCGTTGTAGATTCTGTAAATAAGTTAGATTTAGAACAACAGAAAAAATATCTACAAAATATATATCCTATTGACAACGATTTTGATTCTAAATCTAGACACGATCAAATTGATTCACATACATTGCCCAAACTTCAAATGACAGCTACTGAAGTAGTCACTAGGTTTCCTCCAGAACCTAATGGTTATCCTCATATAGGTCATGCGAAAGCAGTCATTATCGATGAGGAATATGCCAAGATATATAATGGAAAATTGATTCTGCGTTTTGATGATACTAATCCGATGAACGAAAAATTAGAGTATTATGAAGCTATAAAGAATGATCTAGAATGGTTAGGAGTTAAACCTGATATAATAAAAAATACATCTGATGATATACTTGTTCTACATGATTATGGAAAAAAATTGACAAGAAATGGAGATGCATATGTGTGTACCTGTGATAGTAACGAAATTCGCAGGTTGAGAATGCAACAAGTTGAATGTTCGTGCAGACTGAATACTGATAATTTAGACTCTAATCTAGAAAGATTGGATAAAATATTTGACGGAACCTATCATCAGAACGAAGCCATAATAAGATTTCTAGGAAATATGCAGGATAAAAATACAGTTATGAGAGATCCAACACTCTTTAGAATCATAGAAGTTCCACATCCCATTTTGGGTGACAAGGTGAAACTATGGCCTACGTATGATTTTGCGGCACCCGTTGAGGATAGCTTGGATGGAGTTAGTCATGCGTTAAGAACTAAGGAGTACGAATTGCGCAATACATTATACTTAGAGATTCTAGATAGATTGGAGTTAAGGAAACCAATAGTTGTTGAATTTTCTAGATTAGAATTTGACAACATGCCAGTTTCAAAAAGAAAAATTAAGCAATTGTTAGATGATGGTCTAATTACAGGTTGGGACGATCCTCGTCTACTTACTCTGTCGGCAATGCGCAGAAGGGGATTTGATCCTAATGCTATTAGAAACTTTGTATTGAGCCTTGGCCTAACTTTGGCAGAAACAAAACCCCCTTTTAAGGCGTTGGAATCTATGAACAGGAAAATAATTGATCCCATAGCTATTCGATTATTTTTTGTGAAGGATCCCATAATGTTAACTGTAGATGATGGCAAAAATATGAACGTCACATTGAAAAATCATCCAACTAACGATCTTGGAACAAGAGAAGTTGAAGTTTCTACTGTATTTTACATCTGCCGTGATGACGCCATACTTCTAGCAGAAGATGAAGAAGTTAGACTTATGGAACTGTATAATATAAAAATAAAAGAAATAGATTTAGAAAATAACAGAGCAATTACTGCCTCTTATCTTAACAACGACATAGTGCGGGATATGAAAAAAATTCAGTGGGTATCAGATAAGAATATGACAACATACAATATCCTAATCCCAAAAGAGCTGTATCTAAATGACAAATTCAACCCCAATAGTTTAGAAAGTATTGAAGGATATGCAGAGGCCTCTGTATTGCAATTAAAGTCCCATACTCCTATACAATTTATTAGATTTGGTTTTTGCATAACTGAGGAAAAGAAATCTTCTGCAATTTTTACACATAGGTAGTCAAAATGAAAATAGGAAGGATCAAAATAGAAGAAGTAGGAGAAACATATGGAATAATCTCTCCAGATGGTAAAAGTATAATCACAAAATTAGATTTTCAAGAACAGACTGGTGTTCCAATTCCCCAGACAATTAAGGAATTCATTGTTAGAGGATGGATTGACGAAGTGAAGAAGTATCTTAACGATCTTAATTTCAGTAACAAAATTAACAATACTGACCTATTGGCTCCTATTCCGGATCCGTCAAAAATAATATGTTTAGCTTTTAACTATTACGATCATGCGAGGGATGCAGGACTTACTCCTTCGAATGAACCAGTTATTTTTATTAAACCACGAACAACGCTGAATCATCCATTTAATGATGTCGTCTGTCCATATTTTGTAGAACGCCTTGATTATGAAGCAGAATTAGCGGTTATTATTGGAAAGAATACTAAAGATATTGAACCCGAAAATGCCTCTGACTGCATATTTGGATATACTATCCTGAATGACGTTTCAGCTAGAGACATACAATTTAAGGATAAGCAGTTTACCAGAGGGAAGAGTATTGATACATTTGCGCCCTGCGGACCTTGGATAACAACCAAGGACGAAATCGACGATCCTCAAAATCTACAAATTGTTACAAAGGTAAACGGCGAAATTAGACAAAATTCTTCCAGTAGCAAGATGGTAATTTCAATTGAAAAAATAATTTCGAGTCTTAGTAAAGTAATGACATTGGAAGCTGGGGACATTATATCTACCGGAACTCCAGCGGGGGTTGCAATGTCGATGAAGGAACCAAAGTATCTGAAGAGCGGAGATGTTGTAGAAATAACAATTGAAAATTTAGGCACTATTAGAAATCGAATTACTTTTGCTTAAACATCAAGTTACTGGTTATTGTCATCACAAATCTTCCTTAAGCGGATTACTTCTTTTTCCAAAATATGGCAGTAACTCTTGTATAATTCCATTAAAGTAGATCTTGTACTAGCTAGCTGAATTGAAATATTAAGAGATTGTAGACAAGTATCAATAGAACGCTCTGTCGCAAATTGATTCATTGATTCTTTAAAGGATTTAAGTAATAACTGATGCTCTGAACTATTTTCATTAATCATTTTTTCAAGATCATCTACACTTTTTGAATCATTTTCTGGAAAATTGTGTAATTTGAACATTTAATAATTCATATTGATATTGAGAAATATATTAACATCATTAGTTTTGAACTAGAATGGCACTTTCTTAAGGTGAAATAGACATCTAGACATAAAATTAATAATGTATTTATTTGTCGGGTCAAGTTCAGAGTTGTATGGTGGTAGACAATAAGGGCATAATATCGTACCTACGTGTATTAAAGGAAGATTTGATCATATTCAGAATAAAACCATCTGAAGATAAAGTCCCTGATTTCAAAGCTGGCCAATTCGTAACCATAGGGCTACATGTGCCGTCTGAAGGAAAAATAATAAGAAGGGCCTATTCGATAGCTTCACCTCCAGAACAAAAAGAAGTATTTGAGTTGCTAGTTAGATGGGTAAAAAAGCCAGTGCCAGGACGTTTAACTACCGAATTGTTCAATAGAAGAGAACTTGATGAAATATTATGGGTAAAACCAACAGGGGCGTTTACAATAGATGAGAAGAAACATGATGGTACTCCTGATACCAGGAGAATGGTCCTTATAGGTGGAGGAACTGGACTTGCGCCATTTATTTCCTATGCACTTCATCTAAAGGCTATAGGCAGCCATCGGGAGATTGTTATTTTACATGGTGCCAGTTATGTGGATGAGCTCAGTTATAGGGAGCTCTTAGTCGAGCTTGAAAATGAAAGTTTGGATCGTGGAAAAGACAAGTGGAGCTTCAGGTATCGTGCCAGTATAAGCAGACCTCAGGAATGGTTCAATAGGAGTTGGAACGGACAGAAGGGAAGAGTCGAATCATTTTTACGACCAAAATTAGGAACAGACAAGTCCCCTCTTGAAGAGCTTGTCGGAGAGTCAATTACACCTGATAATACTATCTTTTATGTTTGTGGATGGCAAGGAACAGTTGATGGGGCATTGGATTTTCTAATACCAAAGGGATTTGTAACAGAAAGAAATAAGAAAAAAGATGGAAGCTATGCTGTTAAGTTTGAATCTTATGGATAGATTCTGAAAAGCATAGCATTACATTCCTTTTCAAACCTTAACCTTATATCAAGGATAAAGGTGAGCATTAATAGATATGAAATTCGAATATGAAGAATTTTCCACTATTGAAGAATTATTCCTATATCTAGCGTCCGTTGCGCCATATATGAAGCAAGTACTTCCTGCTAGTTCATACAAAGGATACGTATTTTCAATTCTACCACTGACTCCTGTTTCTGGAGACATACTAATGATGGTTTATGCAAAGGGAAATATGGACCCAGGATTGGTAGAATTTGATATTTCAACCAGGAAATACAAAACCGTTTCTTCGGTCGAAAGAGCTGATAAGAATTATTTCATCATACTGAAACCGAAGATTGCAACTATTGCGGATAGTGCTATTAAAGAAATTGAAACTCTTGGCAAGAAATAAGGATATACAGTATCTTTAATCCTATAATTTTGGGGTTAAGGATTCAGATACAGATCTACTTCTAGAATATTTCTCGACGATATCTTCTGGTATTTGACCATTAAACAAATGTTTTGACAAGCCCTTCAAGTATCTCATAATTGCCCATGTCCCAGCCTTTATCAATAATGCCATAAAGACTTTCATTGCAGGGCCATATGTCTTATTTCGAATAATTATTGGGATTATGTCATTTATCACTTTCAAGTTAAATTGCCAACATTTCCAAAATAGGGTAAATTGTGATTCGTTCAAATTCCCAAAATGCATCGAATTCCTCTCGGAAAAATCTTGGTATAAAAGGGGGGCTACAAGACCGCTCATTTTCATACGTCTAAAGTCATCTATCAAATCTATTGTGTATTGTGTTTCGTCAGGAGTTTCATCAGGCCAGCCAATAATTAATGTCAAGGCAGGGAACCAATGATTTTCATTTAAAATTCTGCAACCTTCTCTTACAACTTTACCCCATTCGTCAGGCTGATAGGGCTTTGTCTTCACTCCAAGATGTTTTCTAACCATTCGTGGTGCGACAGTTTCAACACCAAGGTTTGTAGCCAGCCATCTTCCGCTTGAATCCATGTTATTTATTGTGGAGAGATCTCTTATTAGATCTGGCGAAGAGGCTACTGCAGACAGCGTCATATGGGTGGTACCTATAAAATTTGCACCTGTTAACTTTAAGCCCTTCCAAACGTCAGTTATAGCATCTGCGTTTGGAATAAAATCCTTATTATCACAACCATAGAGTAACATTTCATCAGATTGCAGCCATATAGAATCAAAACCATAATCTAAGTTTATCCTCGCTTCAGCCTGTAATCTTTCCAGTGGAATATCTTTTTTTGATCGTTTATTTACGTCGCAAAAGTCACAACCTCTCCCACATCCTCTCATTGCCTCCACCAGGGAGTTTACAGTGGGACCTTGAATTGGCGGAATGTTTTCAATATTTCTTACAAATGTATGTAGAAGCTCCGGTGCATCACCAGATTCGAGATCGTGAAAAAGATCCAATGCAAGTTCATCAGCTTCTCCAATTACAACTGTGTCAATCCCATGTATTTTCATCCTATCAGGTTTAGCAAGCTCCCATGAACCATTTCCACCAACTACTACTTTAAAGCCATATTTCTTTTTCAATTGAATAATAGAAGCACACATTTTCTTAAATTTCATGGCAACATATGATAGTTTTTCAGGCGACATAGTTGTCGTTACTGGTGCCATACCCAGCGGATCCATTACATTAATTCCCACCACACTAGTGTTAGGTCCTATTGACTTCGCTAGCATTTCTGGATGAGAAATTACAATTTCGTCTCGTTGGTATTCCTTTAATAATGCACTTTCAACTCTGCGAAGACCACATTGTGCAACCTTTACTTCACCTGTACTTTTATCGGTTTCAACGCTGGGACAAAATAACTTGTCAAATACAAATTCTGGTACTAGTTCATACGGACCACAAGCAATAAAGCCATAAAGAAAATTACCTCGATAATTCGTCATAAGACTACGGTCTGCTGTTAATACTACACGTCTACCAGCTGACATCTTTTCTGATCCTCAGGTTCGTTTACGTATTTGGGTATAAATCTATTACTATACTGTTACCAATGATGATTATTTAATACAACCCAGTTCTATGACCCTTTATCAAAATTGATTTTAGCTGCCTATGTGCCAAAATATTAAGGGCGTTTAGAAACGAAACCCACTTGTAAGATGCATGTTCATAAGAAATTACTATTTCTCTGGTAGGAGTCGTGGCAAAATAGAATTTGACTTCCTTATGGGACCTTATCCCATTTAATTTCATATAAGAATATCTTATTGTTCCAATAAATGACACTATATCGAGAAATTGTATTCCAGTCTCTTCCCTTACCTCTCTTATCAATGTTTCAACCTCTGATTCTCCATGTTCTTTGTGCCCTTGCGGAAAACCCCATGAACCTCTTCTATTCTTTAGAACTAGAAATTCAGGTTCTTTAATAGAAATCGATGGATTGTATCTTATAACAGCACCAATAGAGGTCTCCAGGAAAATTCCACCTCTTTTGTTTAGTACCAGAGCTAATTATAATTTTTATCGAGCCTATATCTTGGATTTTAACATAAACAAATTCTAAAACTCAATTTCATAATGATGTTGAACCTAATCATAAAAACATAATTAACCTAAAGATATTAATGTCTAGATCTGAGTCGAAATCATGGGCCGATCGTCTAGTCCGGTAGGATAC
>JAATVL010000248.1 GCA_014523525.1 Nitrososphaerales archaeon TH703
ATCTTTGAAGGTAATTATATCCAGCAAATAATTCATCTGCACCATCTCCAGTAACTATGCCATCGTAACCATGATATTTTGCCTCCCTCATGCCAAAGAAAATAACCGAAGAATTTCTTATTTCCAGTGGATCGAAGGTCTTGAATATTTTAATAATGTTCGGAACTATTCTAACGATGTCCTCAAAATCAGCAACACACTCAATATGATTTTGACTATATTTTTTTGCTATGCTCTTAGCATATTTTAGATCTTGTGAGTTGGGACCTAAGGAGGTTACAATACTTAATTTAGGCCTCATCAAGTAGCATAAGACACTACTATCCAATCCACCGGACAAAAGTAACGAATTATCAAGGTATTTACTCACAATTTTTTTTAAATTCCGCTTTAACACCCTCTCTGTATACGACGATAACAAAATATGATATGAACGTATGATAATTACAAATAAAAATTTGGCTATGATGTGGTAAAAATCTATTTTATTGTAGTGGTTCCATTGTGTTCACGTAATAATTCTAAACCTTCCTTGGTGATGTGGTACTGCTTCGATTTTTTTATTACATATCGAACCATTCTACCAAGATGATAGTAGATTGAACCTGTAGACAGGTCAGTCGCATATTTTATTTCAGAAAACCGCGCTGCGCCATTGCTATCTACAATAGCTTGCAAAATCTTAATTCTTGTTCTCCTGGCGCGGAGCTGGGTCTCACCTATCAACGAAAATTTTATGTTAATAAATTATTTATGTTTTTCTAAATAAATATTTTAAAATAATTACAAAAACTTGAGTGATATCTACTATTAGTTAAAAATTAATGGCCATTTTCCCAGAACTTTACCTTTTTGAGCACTTCTAATTCAAAGCTTGACAATATTTGGACCACAATATAAATAGAAATGATATCTACTATAACATAATGCCCATTGATCCCGTATGCGGAATAGAAATGGATGAAGACCTGGCCACTATTCATGAGTATGATGGAAAGAAATACTATTTTTGCTGTGAGGGTTGTAGGAGCATCTTTTCTAGAAAGCCTGGGAAGTACTCAAAAAAATAACTAATTGTAACTGATGATTGTTATATGAATTAGTTTTTCTTGTCATAACTAATTAACCTAACAAAAGATATTCCTAATTATGAGTAATTCACCATTGTCATACTACAATATTGAATTGGTTTGCAACAAATGTGGGAGTTTGAACAATAGAATGTCGAATTTAAAATCTGTTCGTGATATGTTAAAGCCTATTAACAGTATATGCAAGAATTGCGGAATTTCATTAAATCCATTTGACTTTCTCATATCCGCTGAAAGAAGATATGAAAAATTTGTCTAAAATTTACTAACAAATATGTTGTATGGTTTAAAACTAGACACTGGAAAGTAGGAAATGTGAAATTCTATCTTCAAGTACTTGCTAGTGATTAGCGTCTTTTGGGCGTTACATGTTCGAAATCGTTCTCACCAGTTATCTTGTAATAAGAATCAGCAAGATCGGTAAATAATCCCACTTCTATGACACCTGGAATATTTTTTATGTCCCTTTCAGTTTCTTTTAAATTATCATATTTTGGTAACAACGTGTCGTAAATTATGTTGCCATTTTCAGTTATGAATGGATAGCCTTTATCCAACATACGCATCTTCGGTAAACCTCCAATTTGCTTCAGTTCCTTCATTACAAAATTTCTTCCAAATGGAGTAACCTCTACGGGAACTGCGATAGTAAATTTGTCAACAAATTTGTTAGCCTGAGCAACAATTACAAATTTTTGTGAAGATGAAATTAGGATTTTCTCCCGTAAAAGAGCACCCCCTCCTCCTTTTATCATATTGTAATCTGAATCTATCTGATCAGCACCATCCAAGACAACATCAATTATTGCAGTATTGTTTTGATCCACTATTTTTAACCCTATGGATTCGGACACAATTCTTATTTGAAGAGACGTTACAATAAATTCCAAAGAATCTTTATATTCCAAGAGCCCAAAATTGCGGACAATTTTTTCTACCGTGCTACCACTGCCCAGTCCTATAGTACTTCCTTCAGCAATGTATCTCTTGAAAAAATCCTGTGAAAGTTTGATGTATTTGTTATCTTCAGTTAACCGATCATTATTCTGACTGGATCTCATGTGATTAAATGAAACTATTTTTGTCTACTTTAATCTTTACAAGAAATTTCAATAGGCAAGTTATTCGCATACATTACCTTTCTTCGTGTAAAAGCCGTAACTGACAAACCAAACAAATGCCTCTAATTAAAGTGACAACGAGTATATATACGAAGTCTCAATGAATATTCGTACAATGTCTGAAATGAGTGGTGCTAAAGCACTAATGTATTCCCTGGAAAAAGAAGGCGTTGACATAGTTTTTGGACTTCCAGGAGGGGCAAATCTCCCAATTTACGATGCACTCGTTGACGCTCAGTTTAGGCACGTTTTGGTAAGACATGAACAATCTGCCGCTCATATGGCTGATGGTTATGCCAGAATAAAGAGGAAGGCCGGAGTCTGTTTAGCGACGTCGGGACCAGGAGCAACAAACTTGATTACAGGAATAGCTACTGCCTATGCAGATTCTTCACCGCTAATTGCAATAACTGGACAAGTACCTTTGAACATGATTGGAAAAGATGCCTTTCAGGAAACTGATATTATTGGTGTTGCTAATCCATGCACAAAATATGCCTTTCAACCCAGATCTGCAACTGAGATTCCAGAGGTTGTAAAAAAATCATTCTATATTGCAGAAAGTGGTAGACCTGGACCAGTTCTAATTGATATCCCAAAAGATGTGCAACAGGACGTTACCGAAATACAATTTCCAGATCTCATAAAAGTGAGAGGATACAAGCCTACAGTTGATCCGAATTTATCTAATGTTGGAAAGGCCGTTGAACTATTAGTCTCCTCGCAACGCCCAATTATTATGGCAGGTGGCGGAGTTATTTTGTCAGGTGCTTTCTCCGAACTTCAGGCGGTAGCTGAACTAATTATGGCCCCCGTTGTTACTACATTTAAGGGCAAAGGAGCATTTCCTGAAAATCATCCTCTAGCCATGGGCCCAATAGGGATGCATGGACATGCCGAAGCAAATAGAATTATACTTGAAGCAGACTGTATACTTGCAGTTGGCGCAAGATTCTCAGATCGTTCGGTTGGAAGGTTCGATGAATTTGGTAAGGGTATGAATATCATACATCTTGATATAGATCCAGCTGAAATTGGAAAAAACAAGTCAGTAGATATTGCCATTGTTGGCGATGTAAAATCTGCACTCAGAACTATGGTTAAGATGTTATCAAAGGTAGTTACCAAGAAAAGTAGTGAGAATCCTTGGCTTAAGAGAAGGAAAGAGCTGATCGATTATTTTTCACAAAATATTAAAGATTACCCTAAAGAGTTGACTGCCAGGAAAGCACTGAAAAAATTGAGAGAATTGTTGCCTCCAGAGTCAATAGTAACAACAGAAGTGGGTCAGTGTCAAATGTGGACCTCACTACACTTTGATGTTATCTCACCTGGAACCTTTTTTAGCTCAACTGGATTGGGAACAATGGGATTTGGCTTTCCAGCATCAATTGGAGCAAAGGCTGGTAGACCAAATGTACATGTTGTAGATATTGCAGGTGACGGATCGTTTAACATGACTGAAAATTCGCTAGCAGTTTCTGTGTTAGAAAATCTACCCGTAATAGTATTTTTGTTGAATAATGATATGCTAGGAATGGTTGCACAATGGCAGAGAACTTTTTATGACAGGAGATACATGGGCGTTCATCAAAAAAATTGTCCTGATTATGTCAAGATTGCAGAAGCATATGGAGCAAATGGATTGAAAGCTCAATCAATGGGCGAGTTAGAAAAAGCGATTAAAAGCGCACTCCGAACTGACGTTGCAACGGTGATTGACATTACAATCGACCCCGAAGAGGACGTATATCCCTTTGTTGCTCCAGGTACTGGACTCAAAGATATGATAACAGGTGCATGATAAATGAGCTCAAAAGAATACAGGAACAAACCACTGTATATCATTTCGTCTCTGGTTGAAAATAAACCAGGAGTCCTATTTCGTATCACCAATCTCTTTCGTGCAAGAAGTTTCAATATTGAAAGTATAACAGTAGGAATTACCGAAAAACCGGATCTATCCAGAATGACGATTACAACAAGGATAGACGAAGCTATTCTTGATCAACTAGTGAAGCAGTTAAGAAAACTTATTGACATTGTGGAAGTAGAGGTTCTAGACGTAAACAATACTGTTTATAGAGAGTTAGCCCTGATAAAGATAAGAGCGAAAGATTTTACGAATAGAAACGAAATTATAAATTTTGCAAATGTCTTTAGAGCAAATATCTTGGACATTGGGAAGGAATCTGTAACGGTCGAAGTTATCGGAACACCCGATAAAATAGATGCATTTAAGAATCTAATCATACAATATGAAATCGTTGAGATGGCACGGACCGGTGTTTCCGCACTTCAGCGAGGAGAATAATCTATGGAATCTCAAAAAGTAAGGGTATTTGATACCACATTGAGAGATGGTGAGCAGACTCCAGGGGTTTCTATTACTCCAGAAAAAAAATTGAATATTGCAATTAAACTTTCGGAACTCGGGGTCGATACAATCGAAGCCGGATTTCCAGTAGTATCCGACGGTGAAAAGGAAGGAATAAAGAATATTGTAAAACAGAAATTAGATACGGAAGTCTGTGCCCTGGCGAGAACTGTTCAATCAGACATAGATTCAGCAATAGACTGTGGCGTCAATTATGTTCACACCTTTATTGCGACCTCGGATATTCATATGAAATACAAATTAAAAATGTCTCGCCAACAAGTCCTTGAAAAAGCATTATGGGCAGTCGAGTACGCAAAGACTCATGGATTAAAAGTAGAGTTTTCTGCAGAAGACGCTACAAGATCTGATAGGAAATTCCTTATTGATGTCTTTAAGGCAGTGACTGAAGCGGGTGCAGATAGGATAGATATTCCAGACACCGTTGGATATTCGACCCCAGAATATATTACATCACTAGTTCAGGAAATAAGATCAAAGATGGATAACCCAATTAGTGTTCATTGCCATAATGATTTTGGTCTTGCAGTAGCAAACTCTATTGCTGCAATTAATGCAGGAGCAGCTTGTGCACATGTTACCATTAACGGACTTGGTGAAAGGGCAGGAAATGCTTCTCTAGAAGAATTCGTTATGGCATTACAATGTCTCTATTCTAAAAAACATAATATTAAAGTAAACTTGCTATATGAAATTTCAAAATTCGTCTCAAATACAATGGGTGTTATAGTTCAACCTAATAAGGCAATAATCGGAGAAAATGCCTTTGGACATGAATCCGGCATTCACACACACGGCATCATAAATAATCCCCTAACTTATGAACCAATTAGTCCTGAGTTAGTTGGTAGAAGAAGATGGCTTCAAGCAGGGAAACATGCAGGGGCGCATGGGATTCGAGCAATTTTGAGTGATTTTGGGATTCAACCTGACGAGGAACAGTTACATAAAATTATTGAAAAGCAAAAAAACATAGCTGACACAGGTAGATCGATTACGACTTCACAACTCTTGTCAATTGCAGGTGAAGTAATGGGCAGTTCCAAATTTGAAGAGAAATTCAAGCTTTATGATTTTCATATTATTACTGGCATGAATATCATTCCCACGGCAGTAATAAGATTGAATACACATGGAAAAGACTTGGTGGCGTCAGAAACTGGTGTTGGTCCTGTAGATGCAGCACTTAAAGCAATACAAAAAATTGCAGTAGATATGGCAAATATTCGTATTAGAGAATTTCGCCTTGAGTCTATTACAGGAGGATCAGACGCAATGGCAGAAGTTACTATAAAGACAGAAGATTTAGATGGTAACGTTGTTTCTTCCCGAAAATCAGGCGAAGATGTAGTAGTGGCATCAGTAGAAGCAATGGTAGATGCAATAAATAAGCTAATGTTAAGAAAGGTGCTGTATTCAAAAAATTAAAATCTATTTAGTTTAGGTCATATGTATTGACGAGATATACAATTTCCTTAGTTAATGGAGACGGAATTGGTCCTGATCTTGCCAATTCCGGACAGATACTACTCGAAAAGATTAGTGACTATTCTGGGATAAAGCTTGAAATAGTTAACGTAGAAGCGGGAGACCATGCCTTGTTAAAATACGATAAAGCTCTGCCCGATTTTTCATTTGATAGTATTAAAAAATCAGATGTTTGTCTTAAGGCACCTGTAGGAGAACATGCAGCGGATGTAATTCTTGTCCTACGGCGATATTTTGATCTTTATGCTAATATTAGGCCGGCAAAATCGTACCCAAATGTAAAATCTCTGCATCCATCTGTGGATCTAGTAATTGTCAGAGAAAATACTGAGGATGTTTATTTGGGATGGGAATTTCCCATAGGAGATGATGCCGTGATAGGTTTAAGATTAACAACCGCAGAAGCGTCAAGAAAAATCGCAGAATATGCTTTTGAAGAAGCGTTAAGGAGAGATGATAAAAAAAGTGTTGTTTGTGTTCACAAGTCAAATGTTATGAGAGTCGGTGATGGTATGTTCTCTAAAATTAGTAAGGATATTGCAAAGAAATACCCTGACGTGGACTTTAGTGAATCGTATGTTGACGCATGCGCTATGAATTTGATTAGAAGTCCTCAAAAATTTGACGTGCTCTTGACAACAAATTTGTTTGGAGATATCCTGTCAGATGAGGCTGCACAAGTTGTTGGTGGCCTGGGATTGGCTCCTGCAGGAAATATTGGTAAAAAATTTGCTATATTTGAGCCCGTTCACGGAGCTGCGTTTGATATTGCAAATAAGAATATTGCAAATCCTTCATCTATGTTCTTATCTATAAAAATGATGTTCGAGTGGCTCGCTAGTAAAAACAAGAATACCGAGAGAGGCAGTCTTATTGACTTAGGAAAAAAAATAGAAAAAACATTGGCAAGTCTACTTGAAGAGAACGTAAAAACAATTGATATTGGTGGTAACATGCATACTGACGAATTTACAAAAATGTTTGTATCTAAATTAATTTCGTAATATGCCTAATCTTGTTAATGTGATTCGCAATCGTTATTATTGATTCTTACAATTAGATGACTTCAATTGTAATTAAATCTAAAATAATGCTAGAATTTGTTATACTTCATTCTCAAGTGGGGCTTGACAGAATTCTGTCAAAACACCATTCATTGATTTTGGATGGATAAAGGTTATTTTCCTTCCATATGAACCAGTTCTAATGTTTCCAATCATCCTAGTGCCATTGGCAATTGCTCTTTCAACATCATTATCAATGTTGTCTGCAGTAATCGCTATATGGTGAATTCCCTCGCCTCGATCTGTCAAGAATTTTTTTATTGGACTGTCGTCTGCAGTCGGTTCCATTAATTCTATTCTCGTATCCTCTAATCTCAAGATAGCGACTTTGACCCTTTCTGTAGGTACTTCTTCAATGTCAATTTTATCAATTTTCAGAATCTTTTCATAGTTCTTTAATGCTTCACTAACATTATTCACAGCTATGGCTACATGATCAACTCTCATATCATATCACCATCAAAATGAGAATTTTGGTTCATATCTGCCAAAAATATCAACAAAAACATCGCTTATTTCTCCTAATGTAACATGACCCTTTACAGCAGAAATAATATGAGGCATCAGATTTTCATCATGCTTTTCAGCAAATCTTCGTAATTTGCTCAATTCAAAACTTACTTTAATTTGATCTCTGTTTTTCTTGAATTCTTTTAATTTTTTGACTTGACGTATCTCTATTTCAGGATCTATAGTGTTCAAATTTGGTTCAACATCATTTTGATCTTGAAATTTGTTTACACCTACAATTATACGATCATTATGGTCTATTTCTTTTTTTAATTGGTAGGCATTACGTCTTATTTCCTCCTGAAAGAAACCGTTTTCTATTGCTTCTAGAGATCCACCAATCTTTTCTATTTTCTTGAGATATTTTTCAACTCCTTGTTCTATCTCAGATGTCAGATATTCAAGATAATGCGATCCTGAGAGAGGATCGACAGTCTTTGTTACTCCTGTTTCATTACCAATAATCTGCTGAGTTCTTAATGCTATCTTAACGGATTCTTCAGTTGGAAGAGCCAATGCCTCGTCTCTAGAATTTGTGTGTAATGATTGACATCCACCCAATACGGCTGACAAGGCTTCGAGTGTGACCCTCGCTATGTTGTTATCCACTTGCTGTGCCGTCAAGGACTCACCGCTAGTCTGAACATGAAAACGCAAGTGAGCTGATTTATCACTCTTGGCACCGAATCTTTCTTTCATAATTTTTGCATAGATACGACGTGCTGCTCTAAATTTGGCTACCTCTTCAAAGAATTCCATAGTACAGCAGAAAAAGAACGATAAACGCGGAGCAAATTCATCAACCTTTAATCCCCTTGATACACACGTATTGATATATTCTATTGCATTGGCGAATGTAAAAGCCAATTCTTGGATAGCATTTGAACCTGCTTCACGCATATGATAACCAGAGATACTTATTGGGTACCACTGTGGTACATGCATTGAACAATACTGAATCATATCACCGATAATTCTCATTGACTCCCTTGGAGGATAAATGTAGGTATTACGTGCAATATACTCCTTTAAGATATCATTTTGCGTAGTACCTCTCAAGCTGTTAGATGAGACTCCCTGAGATTCTGCAACCACGATATAAAGAGCCAATAGAGTTGAGGCGGTTGAATTTATTGTCATCGAAGTACTAACCTTCTCTAGAGGAATATTTTGAAAACAAGTCATCATGTTATCTATGGAGCTAATTGCAACTCCAGTTCTTCCGACTTCACCCTGTGAATACGGATTGTCTGAATCTCTCCCGGTTTGAGTTGGTAGGTCAAAAGCTAGGGAAAGTCCTGTCTGCCCGTGATCTAACAAGAATCTAAATCTCTTGTTAGTTTCTTCCGCACTTCCAAATCCGCTGTACTGTCGCATAGTCCAAAGTCTTTCTCGATACATGTTAGGATAAAGTCCCCTTGTATACGGAAATTTACCTGCTTCCTCCTCATCATGCTTGATTTTCACAAGATCTTTTGAGGAGAAAATTCTTTTTACAGGAATACCTGAATCAGTTTTGATTTTTTTTATCTCCTGTTTTGCCATTCTTCAATCTCCTATACAATAATCTTATTAGCAAAATTTAAAGCTGCGTTGTAGGGTTCTACTTCCTTTTTTAGTATTTTGTTTACAAGTTTCTTGTATTCTTGACTATTCATTATTTTTTCAATAGATTTTTCTTTAATTACGTTTAAAATCATATCTTTCAATTCATTCTCTAGTATCAATTTTTCTCGTGCCTCATATTTCTCATCATCTAATAATTTGACGAGCGATTTTGTCAATTCGTTAATTCCTTTTTTCATCTTTGCTGAACATTTAAACACCAATTTTTTATTATTACCAACTAGGTCGAAAATAATATTGTATAATATTGTTGCTCCTTCCAAATCTGACTTATTTACCACATAGATATCTCCTATTTCTGTTAGTCCTGCTTTTATTGCCTGTATGCTGTCACCGGTTTGCGGATTGAAGATAACTACTGTAATGTTTACAGCCTTTGAGATTTCAATTTCTAGCTGACCTGCGCCTACACTCTCTACTAATATTAGATTATATCCAGCTGCATCCAATATTCTCACCACATTTCTAAGTGATCTTGTAATGCCACCTTCAGCACCCCTTGATGCCATACTTCTTACGTAAATTTCGTCGCTAATTGTCATCATTCGCACCCTATCTCCCAGCAAGGCGCCACCAGTTATTGGACTCGATGGATCAACTGCTATAACTGCTACTTTGTATCCAAGAGAGTGGAACTCTGCTGCCAATCTTCCTATTAGGGTACTTTTACCAGAGCCCGCTGATCCAGTAAAGCCTATAGTTTTGGCGTTCCTTGTTTTCTTAAAAATCTCGTGAATTATTTTTACTGAATCCGGTTCATTATTATCAATTATAGAGATTGCTCTCGAAATTGATCTTTTGTCTCCTTTTAGAATTCCAGCTACTAGCTCCGACACGAATGATTTAGCTGCAAATTTAAGTATTAAAAGTTACTTGTAAATGCTAAGTTACCACTATATTGCATGCTGAAATTGACAAAAAATTTTAAACCTCCACTATAAATTTTAAGATATATGTCTACATCTACACATGACAGAAAAAAACCGATAAGGGTTCTTGTGTCTAAACTAGGGCTGGACGGTCATGATCGTGGAGCATTAGTAATATGCAGAGCTCTCAGAGATTCTGGAATGGAGGTAATATATTCTGGTCTATTCTGTACCCCTGAACAGGTCGCAAAGATTGCTATTGATGAAGATGTTGATGTCATTGCAATGAGTTTGTTGAATGGCGCTCACTTAACATTATTTCCTAGAGTTGCAAATCTCTTACAGGAACGCGGTGTTAATGACGTACTTTTGATCGGCGGAGGAGTCATACCAGGCAAGGATAAAAAGATACTTGAAGAAAAAGGAGTAAAGGGTAATTTTGGACCAGGAACACCACTAGACGTAATTATCGAATTCATTCACAATAATTTAAAAAAATAACACAAATTGTAACAATTTTTATATCTTAGTCTCTTGTTGGGAACGAACAGTAGGTGTTTAATCCGAAATCAACATACCTATCAGAACTCGAATTAACATTTTACCATTTAAATGAGCTATAAAAACCAACCATACTATTCTTTATGGATATCTTTAAAATGCAAATCCAGATCATCTTGTGTAGGATATAACAAGCCGCATTCTTTGCATTTGAAATTTTTTGTCACAATATATTAAATGCAACATAGGACATATAGCTTACAGTTGTTATAGGTTTGATTCTGTCATTTAAAATTTGACCTCTTTTGGCGGCTATTGGGGAATTGAAAAGATTTCATTCATGATATGATAAACAGCAGATATTAGATTTCTCCATAATGTAAATGATCAAAATTATATGGAATTTATTGGAAATAACTAGAGAGCAAGAGAAATGTTCTCAAATTAGAAACTTTAAAAAATATGTTAAACCAAAATATATTATGAAGTGTA
>JAATVL010000249.1 GCA_014523525.1 Nitrososphaerales archaeon TH703
ATAATTCCAGCTAATCTGTCCTTATAAACTACTCCCAATCTCTTGATATTATTTTTTCGTAATATGCGCGCGGCCTCAGTTATTCCTTCTCCTGCTTCGACTGTGTGTATCGGTTTCATTACTTTTGCAGCGTCAATTGATGTCAGTTCTAAATTACTTGCAACAACGTTTGAAACAATATCCCAGTCAGTAACAATACCAATAGGTTTTTCGTTTTCGGTAATAATCACACTACCAATATTGTGCTCTTTCATTTTCATTGCAATTTCCACAACGTTGTCACTGGGACCAGCTGTGATTACAGGGCTGTTCATAATATCTCTTACAAGAACTCTCGTCGTCATGGTTGCATCGGTATTTTCTACAAGTTTTTTTGCCACAATATCATTTAGCAAGTTTACTTTAATTGTCTTTCTAATCTCCTTTTTTATAATACGTCATACTAGGACAAGAATAAGGATCTCATTGGTACTCTAAATGAACCACTCCTTTATATCATTCATAGATTGACCTCTTTCAATACGTTCGATTTTGGATTGCCCTGATGGCAACATTCTAATAAATTCATCTAAGACTATTTTTTTTAAATAATCTGCTAAATCTGAATCAAATTCAGAGATTACTCTTACAAATTCACTTTTAACCTTCTTTGCCAGATTCATTGGATCGGAACCGCCAGGCAACAATGAAGCAAATACCAAACTTCTTCTTCTGATAGCATTTGACGGTCCACAGACAATTGTATATCGCTTATTTTCAATTTGAATTAATCCGATAGATAATTTTAATTCAACGCCTTTGCAAAAATTTCTCTTACCCTCAATGACAAAAGAGCCCTTCGGAAGATATTGACCGGTTGGAGCGCCCTTCTTTACCTGATTAGGGAATACCCAATACGCATCTCCACTAGACAATCCATCTTTCCATGCTCTGCTGAATGATATCGTTGCTTGAGCTGTCTCATCTACAAAATTACTGGTTTCTCGATTTCTCGCATTTTTTACAAGAAAAAAAGGCGAGCCATGAATTTCTGCGTGAAACACTATATCATTTTCAGTCATGTGCTTCCGAATTACTGCTGAATTCGAAGACGCATCTCTACCTCCAATTACTAAATGGCCGTCAGTAGTCACGAACCAACGATACCTCTCATACCAGTGTTTTGATTCCAACATATTGAATTGAATTTTTTCATGAATTTTTTGTGTTTGATTCTGTATTCTTTCAGTTCTTGATTTGAGTTCTTCACTCGCTTTATCTATATTGATAGCGCCACGTTCTAATTCTTTTGCCCTGGAAAATAATAGTGATGAAAATGTGGGGATGCTTGATTCTAGCTTTACTCGTTCATTGAATAGGTCTAAATAAGTTAAACCATTTTCGTGAACAATTTTAGAATCATTACTTTGCAAAAGACTGTTAACTTTGTTATCGTTCATATCTTGGATACCGATAGATGAAAGTTTCATTAGTTCATGAGCTAGATTTCTGAGACTTTTTGATTTAGAAATTACTTGCATTTTTGCTTTGTTCTGTTCTTCTAAATCATGCTCTAGTTCCAAAATTTTTCTGTTTGCTTCTTCTGTTTTCAGATTCCTTCCGATGGTTAGTATCTCATTGCTCAGTACTTGGTCTATCCCATCCATGTATGTCTCCACTTTCTTCACGTTAACCTCTTTTGACATGGGAATAGGCGATGTATCTACTGCTAAGCCCAGCTTGTCTAGAATAACTGATGGTTCATGATTTTTTTCATTAATGATTTTATTGGTTATTTCTTTAGTTTTTTCATAAATAATTTCAATATCATTATCGCTAAGAAGGTTCGCATACTTTGTATTAATTGCCGATTGCAATAAGATTTCTTCAAGATATTTCCTTGGTAAAGATGTACAATTACCCAACCATCTTACCACTTCAGTATTGTTAGGTTGTAGACTTGCGTTTTGCTTCATGCTCTCTAAAGAAATTTGCAGAACATCTTCTCCTCTCTTAGGGGGCAGAACATATTCGGACCCAGTCCTAAGTGTTCTGTGCCTTACTTCAATAGGATTCAGGATCCAAAGGATCTCCATTGATTCATCGCATAAAATGATATTGCCCTTTCCAAAAATTTCAACTATCAATTTCCTTACTTTATTTGCTCTATTTACAAAATAAAGGAAAAAAATTCTCTCACTTCCAGGTTGCGATACAGAGCTTATTTTTGCCCTTTCTATTTCCCGACTTAATACTTTGACAAATTGGTTTTCTTCTATTTGTCTGTATTTTTTATTTGTAAACCATATCCCTTTGGTCGACACCATAAGCATGATATTGGGCTCTGCTGGATGATGTAGTTTCAAAAGAATTGAATTTTTTGTAATTGAGGAAATACTACTCACGTAATAACCTGATGATACTTTAGGGCTTATCTTGTTTACAAGATAATGCAGCTCGATTCCTGACAGTTCCATATAAGTGAGTTTAGATTAGGATGAATATTAATTAAAAATTCAAATAGTCAATCGAAATGAATTAAACCTGCAGTCAATGTGGAAAAAGCAATTGGATGTACTTGATAAGATATACTACATGAGAGCCTTTTTAGGAGTAATATGTGGCATAATTCTGGGTTTTATTTTTAATTCAATGGGTTTGAATTCAAACTCATCTGTCGTTCCTTACTCTCCCTCAATAATCTTCATAGTAGCCCTAATTTTCTATATTACATCGTATGTCATCGCAAAAAGAATTGGTTTGAGATTAAAAACTGAAGATAGGAAAAAAATTGCAACCAATGGAATCTTTCCATTTATCTTCTTGGTAATAATGTTCTTAATTGTTACGTATACCGGTCTATATACTGGAAGGCAATAAACTAAAAGAATTTAATTTCAAAACATTTTACCTATGCATAATGATATGGGACTATATTACACCGGGAATACCAGATGAGTTGTTTGAACGCTCAGAAAATGTTCCAATAACTAAAGAGGATATTCGTTCAATCGTGCTAAGTAAACTACGCCTCAAAAAAAACTATTCGGTAATTGACATAGGATGTGGTAGTGGAAGCATTACTGTAGAGGTTTGTCTACAAGTAAATTCTAAAAACGTATATGCAATTGATTCGGATGAAAATGCTATTGAATTAACAAAAAAAAATCTAGAAAAATTTGGTGTTTCTGCAAATCTAATCTATTCCAAGGCCGAAGAGATCTTACCATCACTACCTACAGTTGATTCAATTATTGTCGGCGGAACAAAGGGTAAAACTGAAAAAATTATCGAGCTTTGCATATCTAGACTGAAGAAGGATGGGAGACTAGTTATAGACACAATCCTTATCGAAACAATGTATAAGGCACTAATGACCATGAAGAAGGAAAAAATGCACGAAATTGAAGTTACCCAAGTCACAATATCAAAAGGCAAAGACGTGCCAAGTGGAACAATGCTTATTTCTAGAAATCCCATATTGATTTTGTCTGCTACTAAACAGTGATTTTGTTTTTAACAATAACTCTAATTCACTCAGTATATGAGCCTAGAATTCGATTACTATACAGATTCTTTTTACTTTAAATAACACATTTTTTACAACTCAAATCATGAAGCTTTCATGTATAGGTTGTGGGCCTGGAGATCCGGACTTACTTACAATCAAGGCTGTGAATAGAATCAAAAGAGCAGATGCCATCTTTACCCCAACCTCAAAGGAGGGCAAGCCCAGTATAGCCCTAGCAATTGCCAAAAAATACATAGACGAATCAAGAACTGTGATCACAGACCTAATATTTCCAATGATAAAGGATAAAGAATCCCTCAGATTACAATGGAAAACTAATTCCCGGATAATAGCGGATGCAGTACATTCTGGTAAGAATTCTGTATATCTGACTGTAGGGGATCCATCTCTATACAGTACTTGGAATTATATTCACAAAGAATTGAAGGAAAACTACAATGATATAAATATCGAGATCATACCTGGAGTTCCTTCCTTCTTTGCATTCGCTGCTCAAGCAAAAATGAGCTTAGTGGAAGGTGATCAAACTCTTGGTATCGTTCCTGCATGCTACGATCTGGACAAAATAAAGCATACAGTCGCATCCTGTGATTCAATAATTTTTCTGAAAGACGGTCGTTATTTTGATAGTGTGATTGAAATACTCTCTGAAACTGGTTTTAGTGATAATTCCAACATTACTATAGCTCAAGATGTATCTATAGACAAAGAAATTTTAGAAACAAAGAAATTGAAAGATTTACGAAACACAAAAAATCCAGCTGGAAAATACTTTTCAATAATGGTGGCCAGAAAAAATGATTGAAGCCAACACTGTTTACTTTGTTGGTTCGGGACCAGGCGATCCTGAGCTCATAACCCTAAAAGCAAAAAAATTATTGGAAAAAGCAGACGTTATTGTTTATTCAGGATCGTTACTCAATCCAAAATTACTTGAATATGCTAAAAAAGACGCAATCCTTCATGATGCAGCTCTTTTGGACAGGAATAAGATTTATGAAATCTTAAGGGATTCCACCAAACAAGGAAAACTTGCAATACGTTTTCATGATGGAGATCCTGCGTTATTTAGCACTATAAGAGAACAAATTGATAAATTAAGTTTAGATGGCATAAATTGCAAGGTTGTTCCAGGAATCACTGCAATTTTAGGTGCGGCCTCATCATTAAATTTAGAGTTAACTCTTCCGGGAATTACTCAAACGCTTATTATTACAAGGGCCGAACTTAGAACTCCGGTACCGGAAAGAGAAAACATTTCCAACTTGGCTAAACACGGTGCTACAATGGCTTTCTATCTAAGTGTTCATCTGATAAAAAACATAGTTGATGAGTTACTTAAAGGAGGAACCTATCAAACTTCGACTCCTGTTGTTGTTGTATACAAAGCCACATGGGAAGATGAAAAAATAATAGTTGGAACCCTAGGCAATATTGCGGACAAAGTGAAGGAAGCCAAGATAACCAAAACTGCAATAATTATTGTTGGAAATGTCATTAATCCAAGTAGCTATGAATTCTCAAAAGTTTACGATCCACAGTTTACACATGGGTATAGGAAAGCGGATAAACCTAAATAGTATTTTAAGAAGGTAACAATATTGCATAATTTGGTTTCAGAGCTTCAAACCCTTTTATCCATTTAGAAAATTTCTTCATCCTTCCTCATGCCGCCAAGTCCGGATTTGACCTTTGATGCGCATTCAATACAAATATCTTCTGAGAATGGGAAGCTTTTCATGCATTCTTTACATACAGGTTTTCTACAACTGGGACAGTCTCTGGTGGTAGTCTGTGAATTGCACAAGGAACAAATATTATTTTTCATCATTATAATAAGGGGTCTTGAAGGCTAAAAGTATATCGCACTCTTTTTCTCTCGTAATCAAGTGTTAACACAACAAATCAAAATTTTTATGAATACAAATAAGAAATTTCTCTAAATATTTGATACCGCAACTTTTATTTATTCATGACAATGCAATTCTTGAGATTTCTTTTTGATTGATACTCGACCAGACTCCCATCACATCATCGTTTGTTTGTGCTTGGTTTATTCCCGTTATTTCATTAATAATTATTTCAGTCGCACGCATTGGGGGCCAAGCCATTGCAACATAATCACCAATATTGCCAGCTTTTTTCGAGGAAGCTGCAACTAAATTATTCTCTATAAAACCAATTGAGGTAAGTTTATGCTTTACGGTACCTATCAAATCATGTTGTCCGTGTACGATCAAATGAACTATTTTAGTATGATCAATTGTCGACATTTTCCTAACAGTTTTCCAATTAATCACTCCTATAAAGATAATTATTTGTATAATATTGTTGATGCATTTCTTGATGTCTAATTTTGATCTCCATATGACGATGATCCTCCCTGAGGACATCTCAGAAAGGATTTCTTCTTTTATAGCAGGAAGTTTGCACTTTCCTTTTATTAAAAAGGACGAACTAATATCACTTTTATACTTATACGGAAGAAATAACAGAATAGTCAGTCATCCTGAGATAGTTCTTACAATTGCAAAGAAAACCGTTGAAACACTAGAACATAACATCGTAAAGTATAGGAATGGTCCTAAATCTTTTTTTGATTCAGAATTTTTGCGCAATAATTACATACGTAGACAATTACAGGTAACTGTTGATATAGATGATAATAAAAATGATAAAAATACGCCAAATATCAACAGGAGAATCATAAATGATCCTGTGATATTATCTGAATGTTTTTC
>JAATVL010000023.1 GCA_014523525.1 Nitrososphaerales archaeon TH703
CATTCACCCCCAGAGAATAATCCTTGGACAAATCTTAAAATGATAAGTAATATTGGAGCAACTATTCCAACTGTTTGTAAAGTTGGAAGTAAACCAGTCACAAAAGTAACGATTGAAAATCCCATTATTGTTATTACCATTATTTTTTTCCTTCCATATTTATCTCCAAAATTTCCAAATACTGCCCCTCCAACTGGTCGCATAACAAGTGCTACTACGTACGTTGCAAATGTGGCTAACAGACTGAGTGTAGGATCATCAGAAAAAAAGAAAAGTTGATTTACAGAAGATATTACAAATAACATTAAAACTAAATCATAGCCATCAAGGGCCCATCCAAACCAGGATCCAAAGACTATAGTTTTTTGCTGTTTTGATAATCCGGTATCAGAATCCATATCCTGACTAGCCTTGCTTTAGCAGGTATATTTTCGTTGTTTAGTTTCTTAAACGAAATTTTTGCAGGCGCCAATACCAGAAGAGTCAAAATGGGTATGACAGTCACGTTCGATGCATATAGTGTAGTCAATAAAGGAACGGATGGAGCAAAAAATAGAATTTATTGTATTTAATTCCTTAAATCTTCCTTACAATATAATGAAAGAATGTTACTTTGATCCATGTGTGAATAATATCCTCCTTATAGTCGACACCTGCATACTGTCTTGATAAACAGGCTTCTATGCTTTGACCACTAAAAGTATAACGTTGATTAGAAATTATTTCTTTTAAAACTCTTCCTCTAGCCATTGAAATAAACGTCATCTCTCACCTGAAGTGTTGACAGGAAAATTTGGTGTAGGTATTTCTGTAGTAATATTAGCAATCCACACTCAAAGGCAAAGTCATTACATTGTGTGTGGTTATTTGCATGCATGCCAATGGATGAACACATTCTAAGATAGGCATTATGATCAAAATGTAAAGTTGTTCATTGCGGATAGCATGCATTGCAATTCAATGCAATCCTCCTAGTCTTATACAGACTCGTGGAAGTATTATTGATGATGACTGAATTATATGTTGGAACCAGCTCAGCTAGAGATAAGAAATTCTTCATATGGAATTTCATGGAAGAACTATGCGATATGTATGATACAGCAACCGAAAAGCAATCTACAACAGTATTCAAGATACGGGATTTCAAGTCAACCAAACTGCCCATCTTCACACTAGGAGAACCATTAATATTTCAGATGCTTAAAGAATACGAACAAGACAAGGGATTTATAAGAATTCAGGGTGATACCGTTACGGTAACATCAAAAGGCTTGCTTAAGGCTAAAGAAGCCCGGCATGATTGGGACTAAATGTCATATGATTTATGATACTTGTGCGGTTTGATTACTTTATAATAACAAGAAAAGAAATCATATGTTAAATTTTAATCCAATTGGAATTATGATAATCTAATATTTATGGTAACATATTATAGAACCCATTTACTATATGGGACCAAGCAGATATGAATCGGTCTCCAAATTTACCACTCTCCAAATTGAATCCACTCTAAAAAATCTAAATTGTTTAATTAATCATACTATCTTATTATCATAACAGGGCATGACGAATGATGTAGGACCTTGCTTGATACACTACCTAGCACCAATTCCTTAAACTTTCCCATACCTCGACTTCCCATGACTATGATATCATATCTCTCTTTTTCACAAAAATTCGGAATTGTTGAACCCGGATTTCCCTGAAGTAGTTTCGTATGTATGGTTAATCCTTTTTTTGTAGCAATTTCTGAACATTTCAAAAGCACAAGTTGATTTTCTTTTTTGTAGGCGTCCAGTAGCTCTCTTAGCAGTTTTTCTGATTCAATATGTAAAACGGGTACATCTTCCATAACATGAATTGCTGTGACCTTTGCACCTAATTTTTCAGAAAGGAATAGTGCTGCATCTAATGCTCTGTAAGAATTATCGGAACCATCAACAGGTACCAGTATTTTTGAAAACAATGAATGTCATTAATCTATTGGTACATCTAATTAAACCCTAATTTTACAAATTCTGATTAAGTTCTGATTGAATATTCAGTTGGATCCCGATTGGCCCGTTATGTATTTACTTTAATAAGTTCCAACAACTTTCAATTATAAAGTTTGGGAAAACACTAAATAATTGGAATTACTTCATTTAGATAACCGTACAAGAATACTTAACTTCGATGATACTGATAATATGCAGATGAAACCAATATGCATGGTTAATGCTGTTGACCAAGAATACTACGTAAATTACATTGTTTATTTTCTTTAGTGATTAGGTGTGGACATGGACTTAATCTTTTCACTAATACATCAAATACCAGTCTATGACCTAACAGAGTTGATCCTGTACGTTGTAGCGACATTATTCGCAGCAGTCTTGATTGCGTTGTCGGTTTCTACATACATAAAGACTGGGCTCATCAAATTGAAATATGCCATTGTTATATTCTCTCTATTTTGTGCATTCCTCATATACGAAAACTTAGAACACTTCTTTTCAGTAGACAACCCATCCACCGACATAATTATTCCCGCTACAGGGGTGACCATCCTGATACTTTTCGTTGTAGCGGCGACCAAGAAAAACTAATTAAGAGATTTTTTATTTTATCTAATACATTCTTAAACCTAGTCACCCATTTCATTGTCCATAGGAGCAACGTGACTAATTCGTTAGGTATGCCAAGCACTGCAACAAATAATATTAAGAATAATTTTGAATCTAAATTTATTATAAAAATAGAAACAAATTCTAGAGGACACAATACTACGGTACATCTGTATGAAGGAGTAACATTTTACGAAATAGATGATACTGTGGAAAAGACCGTATATGCACAACCCAGCAAGCAAGATAAAATTGAAAATAAAAAATGACATTGTCAAAAATGCAGAGAATAGTTAGAAGCTCGTTCTATTTGTGGGGAATGCGGGGAAATAAATGATGAGAGTTATTTATTCGAAGGAACTACCACCAGCTGCCCCTTGATTTGAGGATCGGCTGCTGAGTAGAAGGAGTAATTACCTGGATTTAGATTTTCAGTAACATATTCTGTAAATCCTTTGGGCTTAATAATATTAGTGTTAAAGAATTTTCCAGACATTGGATCATCGGGACCTGATCCGCTAGTAACAGAATGGTCCTCTGTGGAATTATTGGCTATCAATATCTCACCACCAACTCGTATGGTAATAGTATTAGGGTCGAAGAACACAGTCTTGTTTTGATCTTCGTTAATCATGATGACAGCTTCTATCGGACTTACATCTACGTCACTATGGAAATTAGTGGCATTCTGAGCATAACTGTGGAAGATAGGGAGGGCCAAGAAAGTACCTAACATGAGTAGAATAAATGAGTCCTTTTTCATCACACCAATTACCAAACTTTGCAAATTTAATCTTTATGTATACTTGGCAACTTATTTTCGTAGAAGTAAAATTAATCTTTTTATTTTTTTATTTAATATTATATTATCGCATATCAATATCCATTTTGATTATAGCAAGGACTTCACGCTGTTCCATCATTTTTTTGCACCTTCTCTCATCTTTTTTCTTTTTCATAGCAAAAATGGCCATTTCCAACTTGATCATAATAAAAGTCTTTATCTTTGTCTTCATTTACTAATGATGGGTAGCTTAAACTACTTACTGTCCCCATAATTAATACAGCGACGGCTATTGACTGTATAATAAGTTTGCCTTATTCCACTATGTTATTCCGTGTCATTAAATTAATTAAATAATTAGATACAAGTATCTAAATGAGCAGCACTAGACTAGTCCTTTCTGTATCTAATGTTTTCAGTTAGTTCATCTCTAGGTCTTAACTTGATTACTACAGTATTACTTATTTTATTAAATATTCTCTGTCTCTTATTATTAGTAAAAAGCCATCCTAAGATTACGTCTATTGGGAGTAAGAATGATTTGCCAAAGCTTTCTATTGCGGCACTTTTGGTATCAAGACTCTTGCCAGACATGTCCGTGGTCTTTATATTCAAAAGTCTCTTGCCTATTGATTGTCCGCTTGTGTGCTCAAAGTAAGTCCAATATCCAAAGAATGCAAGGCTTGATAGAAGATAGTGAAATGGTTCAAAGTTTTTGTGCTCTAATGCCATATCGTTACTATAATAGGAAAACCAAAATGGAAGTGCTAACAAAGCAAACAAAATTCCTAAACCTATTGATACTATTATAAAATCAATTAGCCATGCCACAAATCTATCCACCCAACCAGCTAATACTATTTCTACTGGACGATTATCTTCTCCAGTATTTGACGTCGGAGGTGAACCGCTGTTTGATGAATCCACTTTTCTTATCAATAACGCTTATCCCGCTAAACATATATGATTTTAACCTTTGAGCAGAGGCAAGTTGTTAACATATTAACAAAAATCATACGGAAAGTCTATGAAACGAATAACCTTGAGTCCTAGAGGTCGGCTTGCAAGCCGTTTAGATATTTGTATCATATTGTTTATGTGGTTCATGCTATTTACTATAGGTGTGTTATCTTTCAACAATAAACTAGTATTTCCTTTAATTTTAGTCATTGTTCTTCTACTGGTATTTCAGCTTAAAGGTAATTTTATGGATATTGCGAAAGCTGAATCAACAAACGATCTCACTAATATGGTCATTTTTGGCTCTAATCTAAGTTCTGAATCTAGTCAAAGTCAGCATGCTACAACTCCAAGTGAGACCATGCAACATGTCATAATTATAGTCATGGAAAATAAAGGATATGATCAAGTTATTGGCTCTCCTGACGCTCCATATCAAAGTAAGCTTGCAAAGGACTATGCTTCCGTCTCTAGATACTATGGGGTTTATCCAGATTCGTTACCTAATTATATATCAATTATATCAGGGTATCCATACATCACCAATGATAAAGATCCTGGAACTCGTGCTCCTTTGAAGGAACATACAATTGTAAATCTTCTCGAGTCTAGGAATCTGACTTGGAAGGGCTATTTTGAAGATATGCCAAACATATGTCATCTGAAAGATTCAGGAAAATCCGGCTATATTGTACACCATAATCCTTTTGTATACTTTGATATAAGAAATGAAGACAGATGTAACAACATTGTTGGTTTGGACGAATTTTTAAAAGACCTTTCTAGTGGCGCTCTTCCAAATTTTTCGTTCATAGTACCAAATAATATTCATGATACTCACGATAGCACTGTAGCAGACGGAGATAAATGGCTATCGACATTTGTACCTAAAATAATCAACTCGCCAATATTCAACAACACTGCACTGTTCATAGTCTATGATGAAGGTAAAAAGCATGATAAGTCAGGATTTGGAAACGGATTATACGGAGTAACAGGAGGTCGACTACCCTTAATTTTAGTGTCTCCCCTTGCAAATAATGGATATGTCTCCTCTTCTGAATATACTCATTATAATCTACTATCTACAGTTGAAAAAATGCTTAACTTGGGAAATCTGGGCAAAGGGGATGCCGCTGCTAAACCTATGACAGACCTGTTTAGGAATCGGTCATAATTTCATTAATTAGTATTCTATAGTAATACTATCAATCGTTAGAAGATTCATAAATCACATTTACAACGGGATATTTCCATGCTTCCTCATCGGTCTTCTTTCCCTCTTTCTGCAAATAGAGTTTAACGATGATATGAGTACGAATCTGGTATTTCTCGGTTCGATAATATCATCGACAAACCCTTTAGAAGCAGCAACATAAGGATTTGCAAATTTTCGCCTATACTCCTCCGCCAATTCTATACGCTTCTTTTGGGGGTTTTCAGACTGAGAAATCTCCTTCCTGAAGATGATATTACAAGCACCTTCTGGGCCCATGACAGCAATCTCCGCATTAGGCCACGCAAAGTTATAATCTGAACCTATGTGTTTACTATTCATGACATCATAAGCACCTCCGTA
>JAATVL010000250.1 GCA_014523525.1 Nitrososphaerales archaeon TH703
AAGTTGCAATCCTGGCGATATAGGAATGTTTACAATTTTCCAAATGGAGTAGATACAGTTCGCTATATTCCCGGTCAGAAGAAGAATATATTTACTGTGATGTTTGCTGGAAGGATGGTATATCAGAAGGGTATTGATATATTAGCTGAAGTAATTAGAAAGATCAATGATTCACAAGAGAAAAACATGAGTTTCCATATATTCGGTGCAGGACCTCTTGTATATCGTTAAAGATCTTGAAAAAAAATTTCCCAACGTAATATATTCCTCTTACGTTGATGTAGAAAAACTGATAGAGGCATTCCAGTCTGCACATGTTTTTGTTTCTCCCTCACGCTTTGAGTCATTTCTCCTTACGTCTATAGAAGCTCAATCGGCAGGGACCCCAGTAATAGCAAGTGATATAGCCGGTCCAAGGGAAACTGTCATAAGTGGACAAACTGGACTTCTGGTAAATGCAACACAATATGAAATTATAAATGCTATATTATACTTCAAAGATCTTTGGGACAATAGAAAACAAGAATATTCTAATTATTGCCAAAATGCCAGAAGAAACGCTCTTAGATATGATTGGAAAATTACAGTTGATAAGTTTGAACAAATGTTACATAGCATAGTCAATAAATGAAGACATATCATATTCGGAGGAACTAGGAATACTACGGATTCTAAGTGGTTCTTACTTTTCTTAATAATTTCTTGTAGGACATGAAAAATTGAAGTACAGCTCTAATCGCTCTTCTAATTCCAAAGATAGGATATCAAGCAAACAAGAACATGTTAAAGAATGTCAATTTATTTTATTTTTCGTCAAAAGAAGAGGGTGACGAAATTAAAGGCGGTGAGTTTAAGCAGAGATGCCACCCTTACAATAAATTCCTATGTAACCGGGAGTGACGATATTCATGTCGACAGTGTCAGGCAAGTACCTAAGTTTGGTAAGGATATTAAAACAGGTCGATGGAAGACTAAAAAGACTAGTTAAGCATATATCATCAAACTGCTTAACGCTTTAAAGTACCATACTCTGACTGTGCGAAACCACCAACTCATTCTATTCACCACATTTTTGGCAATTAGAGACTCTATATTTTCAATTTTATGTCGTATGCTGGAGTATGTACACGTGGCCTCTTTTACAGTATCATCTATCTCTTGGAATGTAATCCCTTTATAAACATAAATCCATAAATACTTTCGAGGGATCAATATTATCATGTCAACACTAATGGATACGTTTATACAAATGGGTCAGGTGGAACCTGAGCCCGAAGAGCCAGGGGACGTAGAACCTGAGCCGGCACCTGAACCAGGCCAAGCAAAAGAGACAGAAGATGATTCAGAACAATAGGTGATATGGCTAATTGGTTTATACTCTTCAAGACTAGTAAAATTCCTTATTTTTGACTTTTTTTATCCTATATTATGAATCACATTTAATTATTGACCGGCTGATGTTGTCATTACAATCTTCTGGAGTGTCGTCCGCTTAATACTTGCATTAAGTGACTAATTTTAACCTGAGTTACACTTTCTTAAAGGTCAAGCGTAGAATCATCAATTTACACTTAGTATTTTAGTTACAAAAAAACTGATCAGTAATAATTCTTCAAATGTACATTGACCTTTGGTATACATGCAGTGAACAACCAGTATTAGGATGTTTCAAGTCCATACACTGGCGGAGAAATCTTGACTTCTACCCAGCTTAGGAGATTATCAATGCCATCGTTCGTAATAAGTGAAGGAAGCTTTATCTTTGAATCTACAGGCAGTAATTGATTGATATATTCTAAGAGCTTGGATTTTTTCCCGACATCCCTCATTTCTCTACATTTGCTTATGAGATTAAGTATTTCCATATTCCTTGCAGACATTCTGTTTATATTATGAGCATAAAACTTTAAGAAGGTTAACAATACTTAATTTTGCTTATCATATAGCCAATAGGTAATATTGAGGCAATTCGGATTTGAGATTCAGCTTTCTCATTTTTAAATAACTTCTTGATGGTCAAAAACATAAATTAACACACATTCATCGTTCATTTTTACCATTAATTTTGGATGTCAATTAAGAAATCATAAATGTAGTCACTTTAAGGGTAAGGATAATGAATTTATCAAAAAAATAAGGGTATTTGTCCAGACATATTACTAGTTCATTTACTTCTCTCAAAAGAAATATTTTAGGCCTATATTACAAAGAGTTTGATTTATAATGAAAGCAGCGATAGTACCGGAAGTTCACGGCAAATGGCAGCTAAAAGATGTTCCAACCCCTAAACCAGGACCTGATCAAGTGCTTATCAAGATGCATGCAAGCGGCATCTGTTATACTGACGTACATTTGACCGAAGGTATTCTTCCGGCTCGTTTTCCCAATACATTAGGTCACGAACCCGTTGGCGAAATAGTCGAATTAGGTCAAAATATTACAACTAGAAAAGTAGGAGATAGGGTTGGTGTGCCTTGGACGCAACATACGTGCGGTAGATGTGAGTGGTGCCAAAGAGGAAAGTCATTGTTTTGCTTAGAGCAGATCGGAACTGGTGTTAACATTGCTGGAGGCCATGCAGAATATATGGTAGCATATGCAGATGCGACGCAGTTACTACCCGAAGGATTACAATATGAACAGGCAGCACCAATTTTTTGTGCAGGATATACTGTCTATAGCGGCTTGAGGATTGCCGAACCTAAACCCCATGAGCGTGTAGCAATTGTTGGTGTAGGAGGTTTAGGACATCTAGCAATTCAGTATGCTAAGGTCTGTGGATTTGAAACGATTGCTATTACACATTCTAAGGATAAAGAAGAGTTAGCGCACAAACTTGGTGCAGATGTCGTGGTATCAGATGGAAAAGGTCTAAAGAAATCTGGTGGAGCAGATGTGATCCTAGCCACAAGTAACTCTTACAAGGCTACAAGTGATACTCTAAAGGGTTTAAGACCAGATGGAAGGCTAGTTTTAATGGGGTTATCAGATGAGCCTCTAATTGTGACAAGTCATTTACTGTTGGGACGAGGACGCATTATAGGATCAATTCAGAATGATAGAGAATATCTCTATGAAGCGCTGGATTATGTAGCCAAAGGAAAGGTTCGTGTTATGACAGAATCTTTTCCATTGGACGACATGAATATAGCCTATGATAAGGTTGTGAAGGGCGAATTAAGATTTAGGGCTGTACTCAAAATTCGATAAGCATTAAGAAGTCATTCATTCGTTCCTCTTTTGGGATTTTTTTATGGTAGACCCAATTGATGAAGAATATTGAATCAATCTTACCGGTAAAATCGATTTTAGATATGAAAATTAAAGTATACCAGTTTAAATACAAAAGGTATTTTTGGAAACGCGACTTATCTGATGATCATCATGTTGACTAAAAAATCAATGATCTAATAACAATATCTAAATCTCAGGAATTTTAGATACTAAGATTTGAAACGTACAGGCATTGCAGGATTGCCAAATTCGTTAGAAGAGTATGCGGAGTATATCTTTATTATCTGGCCGTGTTTTACCTGATAATCGCCTAGTAACTTTATTATACTTTTGTACCTGTCATCCAAACTCAATAAGGATTCAGCTAGTGGCCCTGCTAACAAAATGTGTCCTCCGTCCCCAACATCCATAACACGTCTAGCAAAAATAATGCCTGGTCCCCATATATTCTGGTTGGAATTTACATCGTTTACTATAAAGACCGTTCCAGAGGCAATACCAATTCGAACATCAAGAAACGATCCATCTTCCTTGTTGGTATGAGTGTTATATTTTTTTAAAGATTGATGCAAATCGATTCCAAGCTGAAGAGGAGATTCAGGGCTTAGCATGAAACCTATGGCCATGCCATCACCTGTGGGAAGAACTCTCTTATCAGATGCTTTCTTGAAGGTATCGCAATGACTTATCATGTCATTTAATGCCTCAATCTTCTCTATCTGCCTTCTCACAGATAGGGCGGGGTCTGACAGGCCTACTACATCTACAAAGAAAAATGAGGCATCGATAACTCCTGAAGGACCTGCATCAGACACACGAGCTTGACCAAACGCACCAGCAAGCTTCATGTAAATCTTAACATGGTCGTGGTGGAAAGGCATATCTAGGTAATACTCGGGTTCTTCTAGAATCGGTGCTTTACAAAGACCACATATAGATAATTTTGGTTTTGAACTTGCTTCTGATTCAAATTTTAAAGTTCCGTCATCTTCAATATTGAATAGAGTTGAAGCTGACTTGCTACTTGCTCCTTTGATTGATATTATTTTTAGCTTGCGCTTTATTTTGTCCGAATCTTCTTGAATTTCGATCTCAAGTACGATATCGAAAATTGAACTCAACTTATTCAGGATTGACTCATTACTGGATTGAGTACCGGACATGGTAATTAGCGCCAATGATTCTAACTCTTTAATAAGAAACGATAATGCATTTACAAACTTCAATACTTTGTCTTCTTCAAATAAGGTAAACATATGTGTCAGCGAATCAAGGACGATAGCACACTTTGGAAGATCATTAAGGGTAGATGTAGATCCATGCTGTGTTCCTCCGATTGTATTGGTAACAGATGAGGTCCATTCTTCAATGCTAATCCGAATCTCTTGAAGAGTAGCGGAGAGCTTGGGTTCGTTTATACTAGTCGAAGTATCTGATTCTTTGTTGCCAGTAGTTACTAAATAGGGATTCAAAAATTTCAAATTCTTGATTTTTGGGTCAGTTATATTGTTGAAAAGAATTCCATACTCTTTGCGGGTCATACTCGAATTGATATATATGCACATAGATCCGCTTTCCAAGCAATCTGTTATCATCTGCCTACAAAAGATAGTTTTGCCTCCTCCAGGAGGGCTCATTAGTAATATTATTCCAGAGTTAGTCTTTTCAGCGGTGGCTTGCCCTACTAAGCTTGAAAGCCCAGGAATCCTTACTTCAGGCATTATCTTAATTGATGTTGAGTACCTTCGATTTTTTAAATTTAACTCTAAATAGTCTTTAGTTTTTCTATAAGTGCATCAATCTTACCTGCAAATGGATGATTTGGATACCTTAACGCTGTTAAAAATTCATTACTATCAAACTGAATATCACAATAACAAGGAATAGAAAGTATTGTATCCATGCCAATGTCGGAGCTAAGTTTAGAAATTACTGCGCTCTGATTATCAACTGTATTATTGAACATTTCCTGTGTCGCTGAAGTCTGTTCACCAGCCAGATTAGGGGGCAAACAATAACCTGCAGCTCTGTTTAACAATAGATACGATTTGGTTCCGAGCTTTGTCAGGCTATCATAAATTTCCCTTGCCAGGAGTCGGGTTCCTTTTAGATCAATACCGTCTAACTTTAGTGAAAGAAGAATTGTATCAGCAATAGCCAGAGAATTGATGGACCAATACCGAATACCGGGGCTTGTGTC
>JAATVL010000251.1 GCA_014523525.1 Nitrososphaerales archaeon TH703
ACATCGACAAAGACTACATCGCCGGGGCTAACCGAATCTCTGTTCGAAGCACGGGCAATTATTTTTTCAGTTATATTCATTTTTCAATGCTCAACTTAAATCCATTATTGACTTTAATAATTTTTCCTGAACACAAATATTGTGAGAAGGATCTTTATAAGTAGATGGAAATTTTACCCTTAAAGATCCCAAAAAAAAGTGTGGGTTTTGATCTTTTTAAGACGATAGCTGATTCAAAATTTAAGTTTCAGGAAGATGACATTTTAGTAATCTCAAGCAAGTTTGTTTCAATGAGTGAGGGTTCTTTAATCGACTTAAAAAATGTCAAGATATCTAAAAGAGCAAAAGCCCTGGCATCAAGATTTAAGATTGATGAGAGAATTGCACAGGTCGTCTTGCAAGAATCTGAGCATATAGTTTCAGGAATCCCAGGTTTCTTGTTGACAATAAATAATGGCATGATTGCACCCAATGCAGGGATTGACAAATCAAATTCCCCTCCAGGCAAAATAATACTTTACCCGAAAGATTCTTTCAAATCTGCAAGACAATTATGCAAAAAATTTTTAGACAAGCTCGGAATAAGGATAGGAATCGTAATATCCGATAGTAGACTCATGCCCACAAGGATAGGATGCACCGGGATTGCAGTTGGTGTTTGTGGATTTGAGCCCGTAGAGGACGAGAGGGGCAAGAAGGACCTTTTTGGAAAAAAATTAAGGGTAACTTTCAAAGCGACTGCTGATTGCCTTGCAACAATGGGGGTATTTGTAATGGGTGAGAGCAATGAATCTATCCCAATTGTGGTCATAAGAGGGGCGGATGTCATTAAAACAGATCGCAACCTCAGTATGAAAGACATGACTGTTGAACCAAAAATCGATATTTATCTACGAAATTTGCCATCTTATGATTTCTAGAAATAGTTCAATTATCCATAGAGTTTTAATACTTCTTTCCTTGTCATCTTGTTATAACCGGGATGTCAGAATTCCTAACTCGTTATCCGAGACGCATAAATTTACTCAAGGGTCTGAGCGAGTTTATTCAGCATGAAGAGATACAATTTGACCACCTGAGTCTCATAGTCAAGGTAAAGAAAGAAGAACTGGTTAAGACGTTATTTGCTGAAGGTTTCAAGAAAGTAAAATTCGAAAACAAGAAACCGACACAGATTGGAAGCGGCTTTTCTAAACAACTCAAGTATCCTTGGGAGATGCACCTTCGTCTTCTGAATCTCCAACAGGGATTGATTGCTATAAAAGCAGAGGTTGAAATTTCTCGACGATATATTCAACACATAGGTTCTGTAAGGGTACCCGTAGTCTACGAGATTGAATCCATACTCAAAGAACACAGGATAGAGTATAACATATGGAATGAAAAGTTGAGAGATTACATAACACATATCGTAGACAATTATCAAATTAAAATAGAGGGCCCAAAATTGCATGCTATGCCATGGAAGCTCATGATAGTAGCCTGTTCGTCACTATTAATTCTTTATGGATTAAATTTTCTTCGATTAATTTAAGAAATATTATATGGGCGGGTCAGCTGTCTATAAATTCATTACTATTGACTGATATCATTTCTATATCTGATTAAATTGTGTTTACAACAAAAACATCTCTTCTATGCCCAAACTTTTTCATTGAATGTAAATTTCTTATTTAATATAAAATTAATCGTAGTAGCGACAGCTATAGCCACAATTAAAGATATTCGGTACGGGACAAAATTCTCAACCATGTAATAGAGAAGAGAAATCTGAATACTCAGCCCAATGGCACTGATAGCAATGAATGAACCGAACTGTCTTGCAGTTAATCCTACGTCGAATCGCTTGTCCTCGAACGTCCAATACTTATTCAAAAAGAAGTTCGATGTTGACGAAATTGCTACTCCGATAATGGACGCCTCTAGATACCATACGTTGGATAACAGTCTGATTGAATTGGCAACATCATTAGCCAAAAGGAATGAAACTATATAGTTGATCAGTAGTCCAGAAATGCCGACTGTATAGTATCGCCCTACTTTAGAGATGAACTGGACAGACTTTTTATTTACCTGCTCACTAATTTTGACCTGACCTGACTTCTGTCCGTGCCGGTATAATTGCCATATTGCTTCGCCATAGTTCACTATTACGTTGTAATTCATCTTACTTTTTCCAGACTGCCTATCAGTAAAAGTATAGGGTATTTCCATGATGGGAGTTTCTTTGTTTTTTACCAAAATCTCCAGTAGAATTTTGTAACCTTTAGTATCGATAGAGATATTTTGTATTAGTTCACGAGGGAGAGCA
>JAATVL010000252.1 GCA_014523525.1 Nitrososphaerales archaeon TH703
AAACATTCGATTTTAGCTGTGATGGTGCCTCAGTTTTCTTTGTATTTTCTGTTATTCCTTGCTTTGCAAATTTTGCTGCTTCACCACCAGCGATTTTTCCAAAAACTATTGTGTCAAGTAAGCTATTTCCACCTAAACGATTAGCGCCATGAATCTGGCTTATTACTTCCCCAACAGCAAATAAACCCTTAACCGTAGTTCTACAACTTATATCTACTACGACTCCGCCCATAGAATAATGTGCAGTAGGTCCAACTTCCATTTTCTCTTTTGATATATCGATTCCATCAAGTTTTTGGAATTGTTCATACATAGTAGTTAGCCTTTCTTGAATTACTTCCTTTCGTAGATGGGTTACATCTAACCAAACTCCACCATGTTCTGTTCCTCTTCCAGAGATTATCTCATTATAGTTAGCACGAGCTACTACATCACGTGGCCCTAGCTCCATTCTTTCATGATCGTAATTTTTCATAAACCTTTCACCCTTTGAATTTAATAGAATACCACCTTCACCACGTATTGCTTCTGTAGCTAGCGTACCCACTGCTTTCTCTGGCCAAACCATTCCAGTAGGATGAAACTGCACCATTTCCATATCTACTAAATCTACACCTGCTTCATATGCTAGAGCTATACCTTCTCCATAGTTTTCAAAAATCCTAGAACTACTGACTGCATAGACTCGTGTATATCCACCAGCAGCAAGGATTAAAGACTTGCATTCAAATGTAACAAATTCTTTTTTTTCAATGTCTATTCCAAATGCTCCTTTAACTGCTTCTTGTTCTTTTACCACTTGTTCTTCTGGTGTTAATGTTCCTGATGATGATACTGGTGATGCTTCGCCATTTATATCACCATCATCATCTTGTGATTTTAATAATAATTTTGTGATGTAAACATTGTCTATTATTTTGATTTTCCGCTGATTTATCTGATCCATCAATACACGTATTATTTCCTGACCGGTCCAATCTTCGTAAAATACAGTCCTTCTATAGGTGTGAGCTCCAAAAAACCGCTGTGTTAGCCTACCGTCTTTCTCTCTATGAAATCTGGCGCCCCAATTTACTAATTCATTTATAGCATCGGGTGCATTTTTGCAAAGCATTTCGACTCTTTCATAGTCAGCAAGAAATTCACCTTCTCTTAGAGTATCAGCTGCATGTATAATCCAGTTATCTTCTGGATCCATAGTACCAAGGGCTGCATTGATACCACCTCTTGCAAGTGTTGTATGAGGATCACCTTTTTTGCTCTTACTAATTATGAGAACATCTGTACCAGCATCATGAGCTTCAATTGCAGCCACAAGACCAGCAGAGCCACCACCTATAATTAAAACATCACAATAATAACTAGATTGTCTTTTCATGTTCTGAGCCATTTTATTATTTTCCAACTTGACAATTCTTTAGTTGTCAGTATGATGTGTATGTATATTTTTTAAAACATTATGCACTTGGTCTCTGTATAAAGTCAATCCTATCCTTTTGGCATAAGGCTGTCCTTTAGCAAATGATTTAGCTAATTCTTTAACAAACTCCATTTCTACCTTTGGTGGTACTGGAGGTTCAAATGGATCTACATATGCTTCAATTATTGTGGGTTGTTTTCTCTCTTTCATAGCCTGACTCATTATCGATTTTACTTCAGATGGTTCTTTGATTGCATATCCCTTACCGCCGCAAGCTTCTGCGAACTTTACCCAATCTATCGGAGAAAATTCTACTCCAAATTCAGGGTTTCCAAGAAATGCCATCTGCTCCCATCTAATCATCCCTAAGGTATTATTTTTGATAACGATTACCTTGATAGGAAGGTTATATTGTACTGCTGTAGCAAATTCACCCATCAACATAGTCAATCCAGCATCACCAACAAATGCAACTGATTGTCTTTCTGGAAATGCAATCTGTGCTGCTATCGCGTATGGTAAAGCATTTGCCATACTTGATAAAGTGCCAGACACGGAAAACTTCATACCCTTTCGCATATCAATATGACGAGCTGCCCAACTTGTATTTGTTCCACAATCAACAGAAATTATCGCATTCTCATCAAGTTCATCAGAAACTGCTTTGGCGATAACTTGCGGTTTAATCGGCTTATCAGTTCTAGTAGTTTGCTCTATCATCAATCTATTCCACTTCTTCATAGCATCCTGTTTTGATTTGAGAAATCCTAGATCATGTTTTTGATGCAAAAGTGGAAACAACTCAGTTAATATTAGCTTTGAATCTCCTACCAATCCAATTTCTACAGGATAACGAAGACCAATCTTTTCAGGCTTTACATCAATTTGAATTCCCCTTGCCTGCCCTGGTTTAGGAAGATAGTCAATATAAGGAAATGATGTTCCAACCATAAGTAGTGTATCTGCTTCGCCCATAGCATCACTAGATGGTGTCGTTCCAAGCAAACCAATACATCCAGTAGTATATGGGCTGTCATCTGGAATTACTGCTTTACCCAAAAGTGCTTTAACGACTGGAGCACCTAACTTTTCTGCAACTGCTAGAACCTCTTCTCCAGCTCCAAGTGCTCCCTGTCCTACAAGTATCACAACTCTATTCCCAGCATTGAGAATTTTAGCTGCATCTTCTATTAAAGAACGACGTGGGATTGTTTCGGCAACATAAGCATGAGAAGTATGATGATAAGGAACATTATGTCTAGAATAATTACCACTTAGTTTCTTTTCCTGTACATCTATTGGTATTGTTAGATGGCTAACTCCCCTCTGCGCTAACGCAGTTCTACATGCAATATCAACTGCCATTTCTGCTTGCTCTGGAACTTCTATCATGCTATTGTAAACTGTGACATCAGAATATAGCTGTATTAGGTTAACATCCTGTTGATAGTAGGAATTCATTAAATCAGAGTATGTGGTCCCTGTAATAGCAACAACAGGAGTACTATCCGATTTAGCATCATATAATCCATTTAATAGATGGATGGCACCTGGGCCAGATGTAGCAACACATGCTCCAAGCTTTCCAGTATATTTTGCATAGGCGCAAGCCATAAATGCTGCAGATTCTTCGTGTCTTACAAGTATGAATTTAATTTTGTCTTGCCTACGTCTTAAGGCTTCAATAAATCCATTTATACCATCACCAGGTAACCCGAAAATTGTATCAATTTTCCAATCAAGCAATTCTTCAGCTACAATATCAGCTGTACGCATATTTTCATATTCACTCATTGAATGCTCAATAAACCCACCATCTTCTTTATTACAGTTGTGAAGAGGTAGATTTTCTAGATCTTCTATCCAGCCTTTTATTTATCTAATTTTTGCTGGTTTGATATGTCTTTGAGAGTACTTTCAATTGCTTTTTTTAGGGTCTCTGTCACAAGAGGAAGAATTCTTGGATCATTTACCTTGGGAATTATATAATCCTCTTTTAAGTGAGTCTTTGCAACTAGCGAAGCGATAGCATATGATGCAGTTACAAGCATCTTTTCATCCAATTCTTTTGCTCTCGTATCTAACAAAGCTCTAAGAACTGAGGGAAATACCACAGCATTATTTACTTGATTTGGATAATCGGAACGCCCAGTACCTACAATTCTTGCACCTGCTTTAAGAGCATCTGATGGAAGTATTTCGGGCTGTGGGTTGCTAAGCGGAAACACAATTGCATCATGGTTCATTGATTGTACCATACCTTCAGTTACTAGTCCAGCTTTACCAGATACACCTATGAAAACATCTGCTTTTCTAATTACTTCTTCCAAACTTCCTACTAATTTGTTGGAATTGCTGTTCCTTGCTATTTCTTGCTTGTCTAAATTTTGAGAATTAACAGTTAAAAGGTCTTCCCTTCCCTCGTATATTGCTCCCTTGCTATCCGTTACTACAATGTTTTCGGAGCCTGCTTCCTTCAAAATCTTGAAAATTCCATAGCCAGCAGAACCTGCCCCTGATATTACTACCTTTATATTGTCTATTTTCTTATCTACCATTTTTAGAGAATTTATCAGTGCTGCCAATGTGATTACGGCTGTTCCGTGCTGATCATCATGAAACACAGGTATTGAGAGCTCGTCTCTAAGCCTTTTTATTATATCAAAAACCTTAGGTGATTCTATATCTTCGATATTTATTGCTCCAAAACACGGCTCAATTGCCTTGACAAACCTAACTATTTCCTCCTTATCTTGTGTAGCAATACATAGGGGAATTGCATTAATATTACCTAGGACTTTGAACAAAACAGATTTTCCTTCCATTACAGGGAGTGCTGCTTCTGGGCCAATATTTCCAAGACCAAGAACCCTTGTTCCGTCACACACTATGGCTACGTTGTTCCACTTTGAGGTATAATCATAAATTAACTCTTTGTTTTTACTTATCTCTTGAGCTACCGATGCTACTCCTGGAGTATAAATTAATCCAAGTGTACCTTTTTCTTCATTACCGAAACTAGCATCGATGGAAACTCGATTATGTATTTCGATCTTCCCTCTTAGTTTCCTATGAAGGTTGATGGCGTCCTCATTTGACATATTCAGTGATATGCCCCCTTTTTCTGCTATCGGCAGTAAAACGTGGAATTAATAATATGTCCAACGTATTTGATAAAAAATTGAGCTGTATTTGAATCCACCTGCATTTTATGTCACCGACGAGTGTAGGATATTCTGAAAATTAATAATTCTTACCAAAGAATACCGATATCAGAATTTCCAATCACGATCCCACATAAAAAATCAGGTTACTCTTCCGTCTTAACAATGTGTACCTTTGCAATAGCCAAATATGGGAATGGAACCCATCCAGGGAACACTATATCAACCAACATCAGCACCCTTTGTTTGGGGAGATAAATGAATATGTTGCCGGGAAGATGGTTAGTTCCGTAGTAGTCCAACTCGAGAGTTTGGTTTCCTATGGTTAGAGTATATGGATCGTAAAAGAATTTAATAATTCTAAACTACGCTATATCATTATGGGAAGGCTTGAAGGAAAAGTTGCAGTCATCACAGGCGGAAGTAGCGGCATAGGCCTCGCAACTGCACAGCAGTTCATCACAGAAGGCGCCTACGTTTTCATCGCCGGCCGCCGCCAAAGTGAACTCGATAAGGCAGTCAAGCAGATTGGCAAAAACAACAACGTCACCGGTGTTCAGGGCGACGTCTCAAATCTCGCTGATCTTGATCGGTTGTATGCCGCGGTGAAGCAACAGAAGGGCAGCATCGACATCCTGTTTGCCAACGCCGGCATCGATGAATTCGCATCTTTAGGAGCAATTACGGAATCCCATTTTGATAAAATATTCAGCATCAACGTTAAAGGCCTTCTATTCACCGTACAAAAAGCGCTTCCACTGTTTCAGGATGGTGGTGGCTCTATCATTCTAACTGCTTCTGCAGGAGGATCCAAAGGAATCGAGGGGTATAGTGTTTACCACGCGACCAAGGCCGCTATAAGATCGTTCGTCCGCACCTGGACAGTAGAGCTGAAACACCGCAAGATTCGTGTCAACGCCATCAGTCCTGGTCCGATACACACATCACTCATTGATACGCTGGTACAGAGCGATGAACAGGCCGAGCGATTGAAGACGAGCGTCATGGGCACCATACCGCTAGGTAGGATGGGCAATCCTGATGAAGTCGCGAAGGCCGCGTTATTCCTCGCGTCGGATGACAGCAGTTATGTTACCGGTATAGAATTGTTCGTAGATGGGGGCGTGGCACAAGTCTGAATGTATTTAATTTGTGAAGTGATCAAACAGTTGGAATCGTTCCACCATCATCACATTGACTACTTTCGCGTGTCCAGGCGCCGTGCTGAGATCCGCTTGAATAAATACCAGATCACGATCTTCATAGTGATCGCCTGTCGTAGTATGATTTGCTTGTAATTTGGTCCCAATCCAAGAAGTCCTGCTATTGATGAAAATCTTATTTAACAAACGGCCATGAACATATTTCCAAATGTCCTGTATGTAGAAGCATCAAATTAGAATGCTTCCCCATTTCATACCCTGACTGCACAAAGAATTCTTGCTCTTCTGAGCAATTGCGAGTATCATTACGAAGACCGCTTTTGCCTCTTGGATGTACATTCTTTTGGTAATCAAGTACATCATGCTTCATTTACTAAATACCTTTTCTACATTCACCAGTTTTAACACTAATTAATCAGGAAAATTTAGAAATAATGATAAGAGTATGAAAATACAAAAAGAAGAGAAGGACATCGTTTCTCCATGGATAACGCTTGCAATCCTGAGCAGCCTTGGTATTATAGCCATGTCTGCAGAGACCATGGTACTTCCAGCAATTCCAGATATTATCAATGAACTCGCTATATCCTATGAGAATTCGTCGTGGATATTGGCTGTGTTACTAGTTATCGGAGCAGTTATGACCCCTATTGCGGGGAAGCTGTCCGATGTTTATGGTAAGAAGAGAGTACTACTGGTACTATTAGGAGTCTATATAATAGGTCTCTTATTAGGTTCACTGGCATTCAATTTTCTTACACTTATTACTGCTAGAGCAATACAAGGTATAGGAATTTCAATGTTCCCTATAGCTTTCAGTATTCTAAGAGAGAAGTTTCCACCGGCTAAGCTTGCAATAGCGCAGGGCATATTTAGTTCTACACTATCTGGAGGTGCGGTAATAGGTTTGATAATTGGAGGAATCATAGTTGATGACTTTGGATGGCGAGCAACTTTCTTACTCATTACGCCTATCGCAATAATTCTCTTTTTAATAATTGCTAGGTTTGTCCGTGTTGGAAAAGAACAACAATATGTCTCAAATAAGGCCTCTGAATTTTGTTGTAGGTTTACTCATGTAAGACAAGATATACTATTAACAGAGAATACGACTGTTACCAGTATTAGTAATAACGATAAAGCAGTAAGCAAGAGCTTAGACATAAAAGGAGCAATTACACTCTCGTTTGTGATTATCTCATTTTTAATTAGTATTCAATTTTTGGAAAAGCCCATCACGTTTAGCAATTTAATACAAATTATATTATTTTCAATTGCATCGGTCGTTTCTTTAGTCTTATTTGTAAGAATAGAGCAGAAAACAAATTTTCCACTAATTGATTTCAAGATTTTAAAAAATAAGATCATACTTTATGCAAATATAATTAACATGACTGTAGGACTCACTGCGTTAATGGTGGTGTATCAGACGCTTCCTATCTTGATACGAAGCCCTCCGCCAGCTGGATTTGGAGGAGATGCATCAAGTATAGCAAATGTACAACTGCCATATATGATAGTGTCGTTGATATTCTCAGTAGCTTCCGGTTTTATGGTATCTAGATTTGGGAATGTGAGACCTACTATGGTAGGAACTATCGTTACTACCATAGGCTTCTTTATCCTTTTCTTAAATCATTCTGCAGAAGCCTCAATAGCTGCAGTTCTTGTCATAGTGGCTGTTGGATTAGCCTTAATGCAAATTGGTTCGGTGAATGTCGTGTTGACTTCAACCCCAAAACAGTTCAGTGGAATATCATTAGGAATGAATCTACTAATATATCTCTTAGGCTCATCAGTGGGGGCTGTGATTGCAGGTATGTATTTGCAAGCTGATCAGGTAATTACGAATTCATCAGGTAGGATTTCGACTTCGTATCCATCTCCAGAGTCATATACTATGATTTTTCTTACTGCTACTTTAATTACATTATCATCTGTAGTTTTTGCAATTCTTCTAAATAGAAGTATGTCGAACCGGAGTGGAGATGTTAAAGAAATAGGAGTTCCAACTTGAAAATTCTAAAAAATGGTTTGTTTTGTTATTGTCATCTTAACAAGGAACAATACTATCACGATAATTCTAACCATTGGTACCAAATGGCTATCATCACGCATCACGATAATTCCCAAATTTTCTCTTGTTTTCACCAGGCAATTTTCAACTATTCAGTATAAAAGGAAGGCGCTAGTCTCCGGCTCTCAGGATGGTGAATAGGTTTTGTTCCTGCAGTGGACCCAATAGAGTTTGTACAGGTTTCAGCAACGATATACAATTCAAAAGGAGTAGTTCAGTCTACGAGGTTTAGCTATACAAATTAGCAATAATTACGATCAGGAAAAAAATCCTGCTTCGCAATTTTGCTGGACACCAAGATCTAATTTGTACTAGTAACCAGTAAATTCTTCAATCTTTATTCTTCCCTCTGGAATATGCAAATCATCTTGCAGCAACTTTTGCATTCCTTTTAGCATTCCAGGTGGTCCACATACATAAAATATTGAGTTATTTAGTTCATCTTCAGTCAAATACTTAATTAGCATCGCTTTGTCTATGAAACTTCTTTCTCCCTTCCACTCATCATGAACTGTACCAGAAGATGAGTGAGAAGAAGTTCTATCTTGCTCTTCGCCAGCAATCGTGTAGATAATCTTTAAATTTCTGTTACCATTTATGCATTCATCAAATTCCTTTTTATAAAGAATATTGTTCTCATTTCTATTTGAGTTAAACATTATGATCCTTGTCGGTAATTGTTTATCTGTAGCATATTTTATCATGCTTCTGAATGGAGTGACTCCGATACCACCTGACAGAAATATAACAGGTTTTGAATTATCATCCTCAGGTAATACAAAGTTACCCAGTGGAGCTGTAATCTTAACCAGAGTTCCTAGATCTAGATTTGCAAGTTTCTTTTTAAATGGTGTATCTCTTATTCTTGTACTAATCAAAATGCATTCCTCTTCTGTCGGAGAGGAAGCGACTGTAAAGGATCTCATTGGTCCTTCTGGATCCTCCTTTGTTCCAAGATCTACAACAGCATACTGTCCGGCCTTGTAGTTCAGATATTGATTTCGTTGTTGATCATCACTGCGAGTAAATCTAAAAGACATTATATCCGTACCCGGATGTGACGTACTATCCTGTAATTTTAGTTGAAACTTCAATGGTCTTATAGCAGTGGTGGATATAATCAATTCACCATATACGATATTTTTTTAGCATTCATATTAATAATAATAACTTGTATCGAAGGAAATCTCCTGACCTTTTCATGCTCTGATTTTTATACTGTTACCTTCTACTTTAACCTCGTAGGTCTCTTGGTCATATGTTTTGATGTACGACATCTCTTGACCCACAGTTCCCATATATTTTTGCCAAGTTGGAGGCAAGGGTTCCATTCCTGGAGGGATTTCTAGCACAGGCTCCCCTATTTTCTTTCCAGAAGTAACGTCAAACTTTGCCGCATGGAAAGGACATGTTACTACATTCTGGTTAATGTTTCCGCGTGAAAGTCTAGCGTTCATATGGCCACATCTTTCAGCAAATGCATAGAACTTTCCATTAAGGTTGGCTATTACAATCTCTTTTCCGTTTATCTCTACATGCTTCATCTGTCCGTTACTAATTTCACTAACCTTACATACTTCAACGTAATCTTGGTTTTGACTCATTGTTTTTGTTTACGAGTGGACATTATTTAACTTTGGTAGTAATTATTTACTAACTAAGTAAATGTAACAAGACTAGGCAAATATATTATTGATTTCATGTGCGTCCTTTTACTTACTTTGCTAAACGCTTAAGACCTTTTTAGGATAAACCCGTCCATCACTCTGGCTGTAGTCCAATAGTAGGTTGATGTCATCAAGCGTAGTTTAATATCTTGTCAACATTCCCACTGACGAATTATTTACCACGAGAATATACCAGGAGAACAGCAGCACTTGGTAGGCATGCTTCTGTAGTATTTTTTCTCCTGATGGTAATTTATTCATCAATGATTTTCTTATCATTATGACTAACTTATCCACAATGTTTAGTGGAAGGTGTGGACATTATCTACTTAATCAGTTCGTTCTTGGCAAGTCATTACTGCTGCATTTATTAATTCTAAACTAGATTAATACCATTATGGGAAGACTTGAAGGAAAAGTTGCAGTCATCACAGGCGGAAGTAGCGGCATAGGCCTCGCGACTGCACAACTTTTTGTTACAGAGGGTGCGTATGTTTTTATCACCGGTCGCCGTCAAAGTGAACTCGATGAAGCAGTCAAGCAGATTGGCAAAAACAACGTCACCGGTGTTCAGGGGGACGTCTCAAATCTAGCAGATCTTGATCGGTTGTATGCGGCGGTAAAGGAGCAGAAGGGCAGCATCGACATCCTGTTCGCCA
>JAATVL010000253.1 GCA_014523525.1 Nitrososphaerales archaeon TH703
GTATACTGTAAAGTCTAGATTATCAATTTTAAACCTTGCATCTAGTTACTCATTATGATATCAATATTTCATGATTTAGACGGTATTCAATACACTTTCTTATCTAGTACATTTTTCAGTAGAAAACTGATAGACTAATTTTCTATTCGATGATAGTGAAATGCATTAATTTAATATAGTGCAATGATGGAGTGTATTCAGGTTTATGAGAAGTACGATTACCTTGCTTATTGGGCTAAGTACTGTATTGCTATTTCTTAGCATTTACGGCATACCATATGTGAATGGTCAAGCATCCAACCCAAATAATAAAACAAGCAATGAAAATCCATTTCTTCTAAGAGGCTCGGATAACAACATCAATACTGGCAACGCTAATAATCCTTCTCAAGCTAATGACGGATCTACCGACAAAAACAACAATGACGGATCTACCGACAAAAACAACAATGACGGATGTACCGACAAAAACAACAATGACGGATCTACCGACAAAAACAACAATGATAATAAAAAAGGATCTGACATTAGCAAATCTTCAGAAGATAATAAAGACTCAAAATCTAAAGATAATGGTAAAAAATTTGAATTACCCTTCCCATAAATTATACTGTCTTTGATTTAACACATTAGTATGCAATTATAGCTTAATGATCTCCTCTTCAGAAGATAAATATAATGTATGTTCAGATTTTGGATCGTTAATTATGACCTATGTCACTTGTATTTTGTATTGAAAATTTTACATACCGTCAGAACCTTTGACCATTCTTCAAGTGATTCAACAACTGATCTAGCTTTGTCAAGGTTTTTGCCAATTGCCACTACCCCATGATTTTTTATTATCACTGCCCTTACTCTATTATCTTCAAAACATTTTGAAATATTTGAAGCTAATTCAACAGAGCCCGACGGAACATCCTCTATAATAACAGGGTCGCCTACAATTATCTTTGCTTCCTCGAGTGCTTCCTCAAATCTAGATGATATTGAGATTCCAAGTGTGTATGGACTATGACAATGAACAATGGCGTTTGCATCGGTATTTTCATAAATCTTTGTATGCATTACCCATTCTCTACTTGGTTTATGTTTACCAGTTAATGCTTTGGTTTTTATGTTAACTCTGCTGAGATCTGTAAATCTCATTTTATATCTTGGAACCTCACTTGGTGTGATCCACATCCATATTCTTTTAAATCTTACACTATGATTTCCAGATATTGCCGTGTTTAATCCTAATGTGTAAAGATCCTTAACACAATTTACTAGCTCAGTCTTTAGATTCAATGGCTAACCTCAGTACAGTTACAATGATGATATTTATGAATTTGTGGCTAGATTCGGTTAACTTTGAGTTGAAATCTTCTTACCATACTATGGTAACATCCGATATTTAACTTTAAATATTTCTTTTATCGTATTGCTAACTAGACTTGGTTTGTCCCTGAAGCTCATTGTTTTTTAAAGCTTTTTCATCCATGTATATTATCTCCCAAAGATGACCATTAATATCCTGAAAACTACGTCCGTACATCCAGCCATGATCTTGTGGTTCCTTGGATTCTTTGCCACCAGCTTCAAATACGTTCTGCATCATCTCATCTACTTTTTCTCTACTCTCGGTTGACAAAGCTATTATCACTTCTGTATCCTTTGTAGTATCACAGATTTCCTTTTTAGTAAAAGTTTTAAAGAATTTTTCAACCAGCAGCATTACGAAAATATTGTCATTGATTATCATGCACGTGGCATTTTCATCAGTAAATTGTGGGTTAAATGTAAAACCTAGCCTTTTAAAGAACTCTACTGTTCTATTAAGATCTTTCACTGGTAAGTTGACAAAAATTTGTGTTCTCATTTTATTTCTCCATTTATAGCCTGCAAGAAAATATAAATCTAGTGAACCTTATTTTTATTGAATTATCGATTAAAAATAGATGGTAAAAACTAGTAAAAACTTAGACATTTTACTACATTAGCTCAGTTATGTAATGCTTATAGTTCTTATTATGAATATGCTGTTATGATTTTGGACAAGAGCCACAATGAAAGTAAGGTGGATAAAGACAGCGGAAGTCTGATATGTGACATATGTGAACAAACATTCGATACTATGGAATCATTCA
>JAATVL010000254.1 GCA_014523525.1 Nitrososphaerales archaeon TH703
ATAGATAGAGCACCGTTTAAGATATTAAAAAATAGTTTTGGATTAACTTGCAAAATTTCCTTCTAATGTATAACCGGCTTCCTCCCGATTTGCTATACAGCCAGCAACGCCTTTAATTATTCTTCTACAAGTGGTGTAACTTGTGACCATCATTCAGAACGAGTTGCAGAATTAACATTTTCTCATGTAACCCAAAGTTTATTCATTGCAGAATACAGTGAATGCTTTAGAGAACACTGAAATACTGATTCGTCGGCATACGACTGAATATTCATACGGAACTTTCGCAAATTTGAATTTATTAAGATAACATTAGGATAGACCTAGAAGAGACGTACCTAAGACAGATTAGTTTAATTAAGGAATAGTACATAGTATGTCTAAACCATTCAATGTCTATCACTTGGAAAAGAGACTCAGGACTCACTGCTCGAATGACCCTTAGCTTCATTATTTTAGGAATACTATATGTCGTATTTTTGAGCATACTACATTATCTTGGGGTAGGATACATTCCTCTAGCCTTTATAGCAGGGGGTATGATCATGGCCCAATGGTACTTCTCCGATAAGATAGTACTCTGGACTTCTGGAGCCAAGATCGTATCAAAAGAGGAATATCCAGAGCTACATAATATTGTTGAAAACCTCGTAAATAAAAATGGTATTCCGAAACCTAAAGTAGCTGTAGTTAATTCAGGCGTCCCTAATGCTTTTGCCACAGGGAAAAGCCCAAGGAGCTCTCTAATAGCAGTAACAACTGGTATACTGGGCCTGCTCGATGATGAAGAACTCGAAGCAGTAATAGGACATGAATTGACACACGTTAGAAATCGAGATGTCCTGGTTCTGACACTAGCTAGTGTATTTTCTACGGTCGCATGGTATCTCGCTCAATTTAGTTTTTTTGGCGGTTACCAAAGTAGAAATCGTGATAGTGGAAATGCAACGGCAATTGTAATAGTGGTTGCAATAGTAACATGGGCGGTAAGTTTTCTCATAATTAGGGCAATTTCCAGATATAGAGAATATTCAGCAGATAGAGGAGGTGCAATCATGACTGGAAGGCCAGATAAATTAGCAGATGCACTTATGAAAATAAGCGGAAAAATGAACAAGATTCCAGCTAACGAATTGCAAAAGGTACAGAAAATGAATGCATTTTTTATTATCCCTGCCTTATCAGGGAGTTCCATCGCTAACCTCTTCTCAACTCATCCACCAGTTGAAAAAAGAGTCCAGAAACTTAAGGAAATGATGAGTGGCGCGCACTGAAAACGAATTAGCATTTATCTACGTTCACACCACGGGCGTAACAGGTTTTATTTCACATTAAGATAAGTCTATAATTCTCTTCCATTAATTCAATTGAAAATTACATACCAGATGCGTCATGTCATCATTTTTTCTAATTCTTGCTACCTAGAATCCGATAAGAGAACTAATTTTATTGCGGGGCCGTCGGGGCGAATGTGAATTTTAATATTCATTAAATTTATAATTTCTAATTTCTAATTCAGTCAACCTTTAAGAAATAGCAGGAATAGAATCGTCAACATCAAGATATACCCATTTATCAACACATTGTTCACAGTATTTTTCAATTATCCGAGCTTTATCAATCTGAAAGTATGCCACATATGCAGCAGTCTGGCCACAAATAATGCACGTTCTTTTTCTCTCGCTGTATGTCTCCTTCCTTGTATTCCAAAAGGTGCGGGTATCTTTCATGTATGGCGTGATTTTAACTTGTCTTTGTTCTTCTGGGATAAGAGCTGGCAACCGTTCTATTTTTATGGCTTTTCTCTTTATTATTTCGTATTTGTAATTGCGCTTAAATTTCAATTACATTTAATTACTACTTAACGTAACTTAACTTAGCTTAACTTAGTTCTCTAAGTAAGTTGTCGTATCAAGTCATGATAGTGGACTCTTATCATAATGTGGACAGGTTTTAAGATGTGCTAATCGAAGCCCTTCATTTTATAGACTCTCAGCGTATGATTTTTGTTAAAGATATTAACAACTTGTTTCTACTCAAAAGATAAAATCATATATGTTTAGCGGGATAAGGCTTATTGATAAGATAAGTGGATTCATCAAATAACGGTTCACGTCCGACGTCTAAAACTGGAGGGGAAGATAATCGCCCTGTAGAAGTAATATTAGCTAGTTGGGTGGATAGATTTATGGCATGGTTAATTGATTTTATTATCGTATCAATAGGATTAGGAATTTTGTTTGCACTGATAGCATTTCCATTTTGGTTGTCTAATTATAGTAACGATACGGCGTTAGAACACAGTAACTTTGGACCGTTTCACTATCTTCTGTCAAGCATTGCTTTCTTTGCGTATTGGACTTACTTTGAGCATACAAGCGGACAATCAATCGGTAAGAGGCTATTGAATATAAAGGCCACAGACATGTCTGGCAAGGCTGTTGATATCAAAAGTGCCACATTAGAAAGCTTCGGCAAATCATTCTTGCTTCCGTTAGATGTAATCTTAGGATGGCTTTTTACTAATAACAAGAGACAGAGGATATTTAACAAAATAAGTAATACTATCGTAATCAAATTGAAGCCTAGAGAAGAACTAACTGAAAACATTAGATACAGAAAGGACTAGCGCAGAATCGCGCGGAATGAGGGATAGGTTCGAATGCGTCGGGATATGACTGAATATTCAATCGCAACTAAATTAAAAATTCTGATTTTTGCAGTCTAAAGTTATTATTGCCTAATTCTTCTATCTACCATAATGCCAGAAGTTAGCAAGTCTTTTCACTCAAATGAAGTCGAAGTCTCAATTTCCGAAGTTATAGATGGTATATATCGGATTGCCGGATTTGTGGAAACGTACGGTATTACGTTTAATCAGTTTCTAATTCAAGATGAAAATCCAATACTAATTCATACGGGACCGATCGGGATGTACAGAAGAATAGAGGAGAAAGTAAGGGAAGTTATTAATCTTGAAAAATTAGCCTACGTTGCATTCTTACACTTTGAAAGTGATGAATGGGGTGGTATGGAGTTTTTAAAGTCACCTCGAGTAAAGCTGGTATGTAGCGATTTGAGTTCGAAACTAAACCTAACTGGATGGTACAACGTACCTACCGATCATATTTCCTTTTGGGATAATGAAGTTCTCAAAACCGGTAAACGTACTTTTAGATTTATCATGACTCCCCATGTTCACCATTGGGATAGCATGATGATCTTCGAAGAGACAACTAAATCTCTCTTTACATCAGATTTGTTCATTCAACCCGGAGATAATAAACCAATATTATCAGAGGATCTTTCAGACCAAATGATTCAGCTGTACAAAGCAGTGGGAATATTTGGCAGTGAAGAACCGGTCAGACAAACAACCAAAAGACTTGTAAAACTTGAGCCAAAAATTACTTTCCCTATGCACGGATCGTGTATAGATGCTACTATGTTCTCGTCCTACACAGATGCGATAATGAATAACAAATTTGCCTATTCAGGAAATTTACTGGGACAAAAAGTACCAATCATTACTTAAGATTTGAATGAAATTTCATTGTTATTCTAGTTCTAGTTTTATTCAATATTCCTCATAATACTTAATGCAATTGCAAATTTTCGGGCCCGTCGGGATACGACTCAATA
>JAATVL010000255.1 GCA_014523525.1 Nitrososphaerales archaeon TH703
CTGATGAATACTTTCTGTATAATCCGTCTAGAACATTACAATACTCCACCATTTGATTTTCAAAAAACTTTATGAGGTCGGTATATTACTCAAATACTCAAATATGAGGACGAAAGGGAAACGAGGGAGGATATGCTTATCGCTATTAGTCTTACAGTAATGACAATCCTAGGAGTTAGTATGATATTGCTGAATAGCAACGGTCCTGTCTATCCTCATCCAAACATAGCTGGATTCAAAAACATGTCTCATAAGACAATACCCCTGTTATTTAAGAGATTTTGATACCTTTTCAAGGGTAATTTTCCCAATTCATATAGATTTACTTCATTTACAGTGATCTTTCAAAGTTTGGGATATTGAGTAGTTAAGAAGAAACATGTACAGACCAGTTTACCTCCGCTGCATGACTTGAGAGGGACATTTGAAGTTATAATTGGGTGAGACCATTAATGATCCTTGTCCAGATAAGTTTTCTTTGTGAATCGACCACATAATTTATCAAACAATAGAAATTAATTTTTAATTTGCTAATCGCCAAAATTTTTTAGAGAAAAATCAAGCAATGACTGTAGCAAGTTGAAACCACACTAGTGCATCGGCAATGATGGGATAAATGTCGAAAATTTGATAAACAATCATTCATGGTTGTCGATGTGTTAGGCCAATTGACATGCATAATCTGGAACAGTCTATCATGTAATATTTAGGTCTACTTGTAAGTGTCACCATATGGAAAACCTAGGTCAAGACTCCCTTGAATTTTTACAATTTTGCTGCTTGGCATTATCAAAAATCGACAAGATCTGAGAATGTATTTATTACGGCTACTAGATTTGGAATCAAGACTCTCGAGTTTTGTCTTCTGATAAAAAGGAAATTAAAATTACAAATCACGTATATCAACCTAAACACGAAATTTTATCCAAAAAACAAGCTGAAGAAGTTTTAATGAAATACAATACGAAACCAAGCCAGCTCCCATACATATTAATTAACGACAAGGGATTAGAGGATCTAGATGTGAGACCCGGGGATATTATAAAAATTACTAGAGTGTCATCCACGGCCGGTGAAAGTGTTTATTATAGATATGTAGTGGAGGATTGAGCCATGTCGCAAAATACACTTGATATGTGGGCAATAATCCACAACATATTACAAAAGGAAGGCGTTGCCAGACAACATCTCAATTCCTATGGGGAATTTGTTGAACGTGGTTTGCAAAGTATTATTGATGAAGTTGGCGAAATAGAGATTGAAACTGCGGAATATCCATATAAAATAAGATTGGGTAAGATAAAATTGCAACAACCAAGAATTATGGAATTAGACGGTTCAGTAACTCATGTGGCTCCTGTCGAGGCTAGGCTTCGTAATCTAACCTACGGATCACCAATAATGCTTGAATGCAGTATTGTTGAAGATGAAAAAATTCTAGAGTCAAGGTTTATCCATATCGGCGATATTCCCGTAATGGTAAAGTCAAATGCCTGTGTATTACACAATCTTCCTGATACTAAGCTTATAGAACTTGGAGAGGATCCGAAAGATCCGGGAGGCTATTTTGTGATTAATGGTTCCGAACGAGTAATTATTGGTTTGGAAGACTTGTCTTACAACAAGATAATTGTGGATACGGAGGAAACGACTGGCAACTTGGTTTACAAAGCAAAGGTATATTCTTCAATAGTTGGATATCGTGCAAAGCTGGAACTGATTATGAGGCCAGATGGTTCAATTGTCGCAAAGATTCCGGGATCACCTGTTGATATTCCACTTATTACGTTAATTAGAGCGCTGGGACTTGAATCTGATAAAGATATTGCAGACGGCGTATCACTAAATTCAATCATACAGGATGAATTAGAACCCTCATTTGAGAAGGCAGGAGAAATTGTAACAAGTAGAGACGCGATAGTCTACATAAGCAAGAGAATTGCTCCAGGGATGCTGGAAGAATTTCAGATAAAGAGAGCTGAAACATTACTTGATTGGGGATTGCTACCACATCTTGGAAAGAATCCTGAAAATAGAAACGAAAAGGCCCTCTTTCTAGGTGAAGCAACATGCAAGCTCGTTGAATTGAGGCTCAATTTGGTAGCATCTGATGACAAAGATCATTATGGAAATAAAGTTATAAAATTCGCAGGTCAAATGCTCGCCGATCTTTTCAGAACAGCCTTTAGAAATCTTGTCAGAGACATGAAATATCAACTTGAAAGATCTGGTCAGAAGAGAGGAATAAATGCAGTGGCCGCAGCAGTAAGACCCGGCATAATCTCTGATAAATTAAATAATGCCATTGCAACCGGAAATTGGGGCAGAGGAAGAGTTGGTGTTACCCAACTACTGGACAGGACAAATTATATATCAACTATCAGCCATCTTCGCAGAATTCAGTCACCTTTAAGCAGGAGTCAACCTAACTTTGAAGCAAGGGATCTTCACTCTACTCACTTCGGCAGAATTTGCCCGGCTGAGACTCCTGAAGGATCAAACTGCGGTTTGGTAAAAAATATTGCATTATCCTCTATAATCTCTGTAAGTGTCTTGGTTTCAGAGATAATTGAAAAAATATATGAACTAGGCGCTCACCCTGTCGAGGAGGCTTCTGATACACTACGAAAAAATGGTACCAGAATATTTGTGGATGGACGTCTAATCGGATATTACGATAATGGCCAGCAGCTGACAGATACACTAAGAAGTTTGCGAAGGTCAGGAAAAATACATGCCCATGTTGGTATTTACTACTATTCCAATGAAAATGAAATTGCAACAAAGCGTCTTTATGTAAGTTGCAATTCGGGAAGAATACTCAGGCCACTTGCTATTGTAAGAGAAGGGAAACCAGTAATAACTTTGGAGGTTCTTGATTTGATAAAGAGGAATATGAAAACCTGGTCTGACTTACTGTGGATGGGCATGATAGAGCTTATCGATGCAAATGAAGAGGAGAATTGTTATGTCGCAATGGACTTTGGAACTCTACAACCAAGTCACACTCACCTTGAAATTTATCCGCCATCAATTTTGGGTGTTGGAGCTTCTTTAATTCCATATCCAGAGCACAATCAGTCTCCAAGAAATACATACGAAAGCGCAATGGCAAAACAAAGTTTGGGATTTTCAACGCCACTGATGAATGCAAGTACTTATGTCAGGCAGCACTTTATGCTGTATCCACAGATCCCAGTAGTTACAACTAAAGCGATAAATCTTCTTGGATTGGAAGAACGTCCTACCGGACAAAATTGTATTGTCGCAGTATTACCATTTGAAGGATATAACATAGAAGACGCAGTAGTTTTCAATAAATCATCAGTTGACAGAGGTCTTGGAAGAACTTTCTTTTACAGGGTGTATGAAGCGGAAGCAAAACAATACCCAGGAGGAATGAAGGACAAGTTTGAGATTCCGTCATCTGATGCAAATATTAGAGGGTACCGCGGCGAGAAATCATACAGGTTACTTGAAGACGACGGGGCTATAATGCACGAGTCAATAGTAAATGGAGGTGACATACTGATTGGTAGAACTTCTCCGCCAAGATTTATGGAAGAGTACAAAGAGTTTGAAGTAAAAGGTCCGTACAGAAGGGATACATCGATAGGTGTGAGACCGTCTGAGAATGGAGTGATTGATTCAGTTGTGATGACTCAGTCTGTAGATGGAGGGAAGATGTACAAGATAAGGGTCAGGGATATGAGAATACCAGAAATTGGTGACAAATTTGCTTCAAGGCATGGACAAAAAGGTGTAATCGGTATGCTGGTTCCACAAGAAGACCTTCCTTATACAGAGGATGGAATAGTTCCGGACGTTATGATTAATCCACATGCATTTCCGTCAAGAATGACTGTTGGTCAATTCATGGAATCAATTGCAGGAAAATCTTCCGCACTTCGAGGGAAAGTAGTTGACGGCTCAGCCTTCGTAGGAGAAAGAGCTAACGATCTGAAAGAAATATTGGAAAAATATGGTTTCAAGTCCACAGGCAAAGAAGTCATGTATGATGGACGTACGGGCAAAAAATTCAATGCTGAAGTTTACGTTGGAGTAGTCTATTATCAAAAGCTTCACCATATGGTTGCTGACAAGATTCATAGTAGAGCAAGGGGCCAGGTTCAGATGCTTACAAAACAACCGACAGAAGGCCGAGCGAGAGGTGGTGGCCTTAGATTTGGTGAGATGGAACGAGATTGTTTGATTGCTTATGGTGCATCTATGATGCTAAAAGACAGGCTTTTAGAAGAGTCTGACAAAGCTGAAGTGAATATTTGCGAGCGCTGTGGACTGCTCGCCTACTATGATATCAAACAAAGAAGATATGTCTGCAGGGTAGACGGTGATAGAGCCAAAATTTCATCAGTCGCAATTGCTTATGCGTTTAAACTTTTGTTGCAAGAAATGATGAGCCTTGGTGTTGCCCCAAGATTGGTTCCAAAGGAGAAGGTGTAACCATTATGGAGATACAAGATACCATAAAAATTTTAGGTGGTATTAGATTTAGCGTACTATCCCCGGTTGAAATACGAAAATATAGCGTCGTTGAAATTACTGCTCCAGAAACTTATGATGAGGACGGTATGTCTGTTCAAGGTGGTCTCATGGACAGCAGACTTGGAACACTGGAACCCGGTCAGAAGTGTGGAACCTGTGGAAACACATCGGCTAATTGCCCTGGACACTTCGGTCATATTGAATTGGCTGAAGCTGTATTGCACATTGCATTTGTAGATGATATCCACAAATTGCTACTTGTTTCATGCAGGTCATGTAGCAGGTTAAAACTTTCAAATGAAGATTTGGCAAAATTCAAGGAGCTTCGAGATACAAAGGCCGCATACGCTGTAATAACTCTCGAAAATATAAAGGAGGAGATAATAGAGAAAGCAAAAAAGGTAAAGATATGTCCACATTGTCAAAAGGAACAGTATGATCTAGTCTTCACTAAACCTACAATATTTGTTGAAAAAACTGAGATAGGTGAAAACAGGCTTCTTCCAATAACAATCAGAGAACGACTAATGAATATTCCAAATGATGATCTCGTTTTGTTGGGGTATGACCCAGAAACCGCAAGACCTGAATGGTTCGTTTTGCAGGTCTTACCTGTTCCTCCAGTTACTGTTAGACCATCAATTATCCTAGAAACGGGTATTAGATCAGAAGACGATCTCACCCACAAATTAGTTGATATTATTCGAGTTAATCAAAGACTGAAAGAAAGTAAAGAAGCAGGGACACCACCTCTCATTGTCCAGGATCTGGTTGATCTTCTTCAATATCACGTAACTACTTATTTTGACAATGAGGTTTCTGGAATCCCGCAGGCTCATCATAGATCCGGCAGACCATTAAAGACTCTAACACAAAGACTGAAAGGAAAAGAAGGACGATTCAGAGGATCGTTATCTGGCAAGAGAGTGGATTTTTCCAGCAGAACAGTAATATCTCCAGATCCGAATTTGACCATCTCTGATGTTGGTGTTCCAGTTGATGTGGCAAAAAAACTAACGATACCAGAAATGGTTAGTGACTGGAACATTGAAGAATTAAAGAAAATGATAATTAATGGACCGAATGATTATCCTGGTGCTAATTACATCATAAGACCTGATGGAGTAAAAATACGACTTGATTATGTTACTGATAGAAATGTGTTGGCTGATTCAATAAGTCCTGGATATGTTGTAGAAAGGCATCTACGAGATGGAGATGCAGTTATCTTCAACAGACAACCTTCCTTGCACAGGATGTCCATTATGGCACATTATGTAAAGGTACTTCCATATAGAACATTTAGATTACATCCTGCAGTCTGTCCCCCTTACAATGCAGATTTTGACGGAGATGAAATGAACCTTCATGTCCCACAGAGTGAAGAGGCACGTGCAGAAGCTGCGCTCCTCATGAGAGTTCAAGATCAACTTATTTCTCCAAGGTATGGCGGGCCAATTATTGGAGCAATAAGGGATTTCATTACAGGTGCTTTTATCCTAACACAGGATAAGACATTTTTGAAAGAAGAAGAATTTACTAATCTTGCGTTACTAGGCGGATATTTAGGACCCCTTCCGGAGCCAAAACATCATGAAAATGGTAGAAAAATCTTTACTGGAAAGCAACTTTTTTCACTATTTCTGCCAAAGGACTTTAATTTTATTATCACCTCAAAATGGAACAAGGCATCAAAGGGTGAAGGGAAAGATGTTGTCATAAAAAATGGTGAGTTAGTAAGTGGTGTTATTGACAAGGCCTCCATTGGTGCAGAAGAACCAGACAGCGTCCTACACAGAATTGCTAAAGATTATGGAAACGAAGCAGCAAAACGATTCTTGGATTCAATACTTATTGTTCTAAAAACATATCTGACACAAAACGGCTTCTCGTATGGCTACTCTGATCTTTGGTTGCCAGATGATACCAGAACTGAGATTAGTAATGTTATTCTCAAAGCATATGAAAAGGTATATGAACTAATAAAAGAATACGATGAAGAAACGTTACCATTAACTAGAGGTTTGTCACCTGCAGAAGCATTAGAACTATATGTTGTAAATGAACTTTCGAGAGCACGTGATAGAGCCGGAAAAACTGCAGACCGTGCATTTCCTGATGACAATTCAGGTGTTATTATGGCCTCAACCGGAGCAAGGGGTTCAACGTTAAATATTGGACAGATGACAGCTGCTCTAGGTCAACAGTCCATCAGAGGTAGAAGAATCACCAAAGGATATAGAGATAGATCACTACCACATTTCAAACCCAATGATGCTAATCCTGATTCCAAAGGTTTTATAAAATCAAACTACAGGGACGGGCTAAGTCCACTCGAATTTTTCTTCCATGCCATGGGCGGCAGAGAGGGACTTGTTGATACTGCGGTAAGGACCCAACAGTCTGGCTATATGCAAAGAAGATTAATCAATGCACTCGAACATTTGAAGATAGAATATGATCAAACTGTCAGAGATCCACATGGTAATATAATACAGTTTGTTTATGGGGAAGATGGGATAGATCCGGCAAAAAGCGATCATGGCGAAGCAGTAAATATTTCTAGATTAATAGAAGGCGAATTACTAGTCGATGAAGGTAAAAAAGCCACCGAAAAAGAAGTTTCAGAAATAGTCCATAGACAGGCAAGGACTCTAAACCAAAGACTTAGAGAAAAGTTGCTAGTATCATTTAGTCAAAACAAATTAAGCAGAGATGGCGCTAACAAAGTAATAAAGAGAACACTTGACCTTATCAACAAAGCAATGGTTGAACCAGGAGAAGCGGTAGGAGTTGTTACTGCCCAATCAATTGGTGAGCCAGGAACTCAGATGACACTTCGAACATTCCATTTTGCAGGTGTTAAGGAAAGAAATGTTACCTTGGGATTACCTAGGTTAATAGAACTTGTTGATGCGAGAAAAAAACCTGTGACACCTACTATGGATGTTTATCTGGATGAAGAACACAGGGTCTCAAGGGAGAAGGCTCTTAGTGTTGCTAGGGAGATAATATTTACAAAGGTCGCTGATTTAATCGAAAGAACCGAGACTGATTATTCCGGTATTCTGACATTTCATATTTCAGAATCAAAACTACTTGAACGTGGCTGTTCGATAGAAGATATCATGGAAGTACTAAAAGGACCCAAGAAAAAATACGATGTCACTTTACAAGAAGCTAAGAAAATTATAAAAATCTCTATCGCAGGAGAGCCCGATGCACAAACGTTATTGACATTGAAGAACAAACTAATGAATGCAAGAGTTAAGGGAGTGCCAGACATAGAACGTGTAACAATAGTAAAACAAAATGAAGAATGGGTTATTCAGACCGCAGGATCTAATTTGTCCAAGATAATTGCGATAGATGGTATCGATACTTCAAGAATTATAACGAATAATGTTTATGAAGTTTGGCAAACTCTGGGAATAGAAGCTGCAAGAAATGCATTGATTAAAGAAGTTACAAACACACTTGAAGAACAAGGATTAGAAGTTGACATGAGACATATTATGTTAGTTGCAGATCTTATGACTTCAAAAGGGCATTTGCAACAAATAGGAAGACACGGAATTGCAGGCACTAAAACTTCGGTGCTCGCGCGAGCCGCCTTCGAAATTACTGTACCTACTATTGCAAAAGCTTCACTTGAAGGACAGGTTGAGTCCCTTAAAGGCGTAACAGAAAACGTTATAGTAGGCGCCACTGTACCAATTGGTACTGGTATGGTCGAACTTTACATGAGTGTGAAGGATGAAAATGAAAAATCTCGAAAAAATAATTAAAGAAGCAATAAGTTCTAATAAATGTAAAATAGGAACCAGGCAGGTAATGGGTTCAATTAGAGGTTCAAAATTAATTGTTCTTTCAAACTCATTGATGACAGGAAACAAATCAAAAATCTTAGAAGAAGCAAAATCTGCACAGGTACCAATGTTAAATTATGATGGTAATTCTGTTCAACTGGGCAGATTGTGTAACAAGACATTTAGAATAAGTGCATTGTCTTTAAGAATTGGCAAAGATAATGAAATTCAAGAGTTACTAAGCGAATTTGGGAACAAGTGATGCCAATGGAGAGTTATCTTGAAGTAGCTTGCCAGATGGTGGAGATTTAAAAGATGACTGAAAAGTGGCCAATCAATTTTCAAAACTATCAAACAAATTAAAATTAGAGGTTAAGAACAAAACTGACTGAAAAAATTAAACTAACTTCTGGAGAATTAAGACTGATGTCATTATTCCAAAATATAACAGGAGCTATCGCACGTGACTGTATTGTGGACGAAAAAATGGATAGAGTAATTTTCGTTGTAAATAAAGGACAGATGGGGTTGGCCATCGGAAAAGGCGGGGCAACAATAAAGCAGCTACAGGGAATCGTAACGAAGAAAGTTGAACTAGTTGAATATTCAGATGACCCGTCGGCTTTTCTGGGAAATGTCCTCAATTCAGATATGATAAACGAGATAAAGATTAATAATAGATTTGATGGTTCAAGACAAGCTGTCGTGGTCGTAGATTCAAAAAAGAAAGGCATAGTAGTTGGCAAGGAAGGACGTAATGCGGAGAAGGCAAGAATTTTGGCAAAAAGATATTTTCAGATTTCAAACGTTATGATTGTCAGTGAGAATCATGCTGAGAACACATGAGGTCAGATGGTAAGTGGCAAAATCACCTCTAGGTCTTTTTTCAGGGAGAGTCTTAAAATCAAAGAGAAAGAGGATGAGATGGTCAAACAAGTACTTTAAGAGACGAGTGTTGCTGCTCGATAAGAAGTCAAACCCTTTAGAAGGAGCTCCCCAGGCAAGAGCAATTGTTCTTGAAAAAGTTGGAATCGAATCAAAACAACCTAACTCTGCGGTCAGAAAATGTGTTAGAGTCCAATTAATCAAGAATGGGAAATCTATTACTGCATTCCTTCCGAGGGACGGTGCTCTGAATTATATAGATGAGCATGACGAAGTCATGCTAGAAGGAATTGGAGGTTCGATGGGCGGTGCAATGGGAGATATTCCTGGAGTTAGATGGCAGGTCTTTAAGGTAAACGGAGTATCGCTGATAGAACTCGTATATGGAAGAAAAGAAAAACCAAGGAGATGATTTGAATGGTTACAAAAGAAAGTGTATTGTTATTATTTAATAAATGGAATACGGACAAGATCGAAATCCAGGATTCAGGATTAAAAAATGTTATCGCTATGGACCCTGCAATAATACCCGTCAGCTTTGGGAGGCACGAACATCAGAGGCTAAAGAAGGCCGAAGTCCACATTATTGAAAGATTGGTAAACAAACTAATGCACTTTGGTAAGAAGTATGCAAAAAATACTGGACGAATGGGAGGTAAGAAGGGCAGAATGATAAAAACTGTAAAAACTGCACTTGATCTAATATATCAGGAGACTGGAAAGAACCCAGTAGAATTACTAGTTAGGGCAATTGAGAATGCAGCGCCTAATGAGGACACTACAAGAATTGTCTATGGGGGGGTTGTGTACCATGTCTCTGTTGATGTCGCACCATTAAGACGTGTTGATTTGGCACTTAGGTTTATAGCGGAAGGAGTGAGAGAATCGACTTATTCAAATCCAAAGACTATTGAAGAGGCTCTTGCAAAGGAGATTATTTTAGCCTCAAATAATTCCATGGAAAGTCATTCTATAAAGAAAAAGAATGAACAAGAAAGAATCTCCATGTCGTCAAGGTAGCTTCGTTTGTTCGCTGATTTGCAAACACATTTTTATCATTGAAATCTATGAGAAGATTTAATCTGAAAGTTAAATAACGATATTTTGAAAGAATTGTAAATGAGTGCTAAAGAAAATAAAATTTTTTCAAAGGTTTCGCTACTGCGTACTACGTCAGGCAGGAAGATAATAAAGCAACTACTATTGCAGGATGAAGGGTATAAACAATACCGCAAATACAAAGTCCAGTCTGAAAAAGAATTTCCAGAATTCACGAAAAGATTTCTGCTGTCTCTACATGAAAAGCTGATTTCAGATGCAAATCCCAAAACAACCATGAAAAAATTTATTGACGAGATAGAAGCAAATGAATTGTCTTTAGATGATTCGAAGATTGAATCCGTCAGGGAAAGACTCTCAAAACCTGACATTTTAGCTGACAGGGTGCAACGAATCCTGAATTCTAATTTTGTAAAGATGACTTTTCCTGTCTTGAACGCTCTTATCGATAGTGCGTCTGATTTCAATAAAGAATCCATTTCCATTGAGACAAGGAATTCTATAGTTGACGGTCATGTGATTGCGATAGATCTTAGCGAGCCAATGGACAGGATAATGGACGCTGACGAAGATATCGAATTTCTGGATGATTACAAGTTGATGAATCCATATATCCTAGAAATTGCGCGACAAAAGATCTCTGTTGGAGGGGAAGCAGTATTGAAGGCATTTGAAGATGGATTCAAAGACGCAAGGATTGGGCAATATATTGATGCCAGATTAAAGTTAAAGCCAGAATCTATAAGTGATGAGAATATGATCGGTTGCTACAAGAAATATCGAGCTGTCATGGGAACAGCCGGGAGAAACATGGCACTAAACCTCTCTCCTCTAAATGATATATTCCATTTGGGCATGGCCAAGGCAGCTGAATGTGTTGGATGTGGTAACGAAATGGAAGATGCAGTAGTAAGCGGGGGAATTAAAATTCCATCATGGCCATTATATTATTCCATAGTTACAAAAAATGTTGAAAAGGCATTTCGACTTACATTGGTCAAAGGTAAAATCTATCTAGACGAAGCTAAAATCGCACTAGATATGTTACCAGATGAGTTAACAGTAAAGCCTTTCCTGAAATTTTTATTTCTAACCGCAAGTCATTATAATCAATATTGGTTTAATGAGATGAAACGAAGAGACTTGTTTCCATATTTCCAAAAGAATCTAGCTATAACTATCAAAAATTCAAAATTACAGTAACTTTAGAAGTTAAGTGGTAGTTTGTGATACGGCCTAAAATATCAGATTTTGTTGGAAATGAAAGTTCTCGTAAAAAAATAGTTGATTGGTTAGTTAAATGGTCTAATGGATCAAAGCCCTTATTACTTGTGGGGCCTCCCGGGGTTGGCAAAACATCATTTGTTCATGCAATGTGTCGTGAATTTGATATTGATCTTAGTGAACTGAACGCAAGTGATACTCGTAATAAGAACATGATTGGTCAGGTAGTTTTTCCTATTTTTTCAAATGCCAGTCTTACTGGAAAGAACTTTCTCCTTTTTCTGGATGAAATAGATGGAATTTCAAATAGGGAAGACTCAGGAGGACTAGACTTCTTGATGGAGTTATTCAAAGAGCCATCTGTCAGAATAGTAATGGCGGCCAACAAATCAAATGAGGCAGTAAAGAAAGTTTCAAAAGTATCGAAAACAGTTACATTCTCGCCAGTACCTCCAAGGCTTTCAATGCTTTACTTGGATAAAATTCTTAGAATGCAAAATTCTTCAATGAAGGTAGATGATAGACTTAAACTGGTCAGGGATTGTTTTGGTGATATTAGATCTCTTTTAAATGCAGCAAAAGTCATGATGGCAGGATATTCGACCGCCAAAAGGACAGTGCTTGATATTGATATTGAAAATATGATAAACAAGTTTTTTTCCTCCAAGAAC
>JAATVL010000256.1 GCA_014523525.1 Nitrososphaerales archaeon TH703
ACTAACCTTCTAACAATATCTCTCTCTGTGATAATTCCCTCTGGATGTTTAAGTTCATTCAAGATAATTACCGAACCCTTATTTTTCATTGTCATAGTCCTTATAATAGTGTCAACATTATCTGAACGGTCAGCAGTTTCGAGTGGAGCAGGAGTCATTATAGATGTAACGCTAGTAGTTTTGTCATCATGCATGAGTCAGATCCTCTTCCTTGGAATTTATTTGCTCCGATTGCCACAGATACTCATGCGTTAATTGTTAATTATCCGCTAGCATTCACGACGTAGCTTTAGATATGGTCATTCAATTTATTTCTTGAATATACTGACCAATCACAGCCTACCCCACAATCAGTTAAAGACTTAGGTAACGTTAGATGCCCATCATTGTCATTGTAAGATCTGGTGTTGTTGAATATAAAACCGGCAGGAGACAAATCAAGGAATTATTACGGCGCGACCAATTATATTTCCACCACGCAGAAGCTCAATGGCCTCATTTATTTTCGGCAGTGTAAATTTTTCTATGTTATGCTTAATTACACCTCTTTTGGCCAGCTCGATAACTTCACGAAGCTCATTATAATTCCCCCATAATGAACCAAAAATCTGGTATTCGTTAATAACTGTGTCGAACAAGGGCATTCTAATTTCTTGACCAAACAAACCAATTACCACTATTGCACCGTTCCTATTTAAGCTCTTTATGGCTAGGTTGAAAGTACTTTCCAAACATATAGTATCGAGTACTACGTCAAGACCGTTCGCCTTAGTTATCTTGTGTATCTGATCAGTAACGTCTTTGTTTTTCTCGATGTTTATTGTAAAATCTGCACCCAAATCAGAAGCCAACTTTAGTTTATCCTCCCTTCGATCCAAGGCTATGACATTTGCTCCAGAGCCCAAAATTCTTGCGTATTGAATGGCATAGGAACCCAGTCCTCCGATTCCAATTATAGCAATGTACTTTCCCGGTGCAAGAAGATGGCGCACTTTCTTGATCGCTCGATAGGGCGTAAGCCCAGCATCTGTTAGAGGGGCGAGCTCTTCTGGTTTTAATTCAGTTTGTCTATCCACCTTTACTAGAAATTGGTAAGATGGTACTAGGAGATATTCAGAGAAACCACCATCATATTGGGAAAGCCCCGGCCATTTAGGCATTATACACATCTCCTGATCCCCTCTTTTGCAATACAGGCACAAACCGCAACCCCAGCCTCCAAAAACTGCTACCAAGTCTCCTTTCTCAAAAGTGTTGTCAGGAACCGCAGAACCAATTTCCTCAACCCAGCCAGATATTTCATGTCCAGGAGTCTTAGGCAAGCTGAGTGGCAGACTTTTCTGCCAATCCCCGTTAATTAGGTGTAAATCAGAGTGACATAAACCCGCTGCACCAACTCTTAATAAAACAGCTTCAGGCGACGATATAACTGGTTTCGGGATGTCCTCAATGACAAGAGCGGACCGATACTTGTGAATTCTTGCCGCGGTTATACGATCAATATTTGGGTCCAGATTTTTTCTCCACCGATACTATCATAGTGACATGAGTAGTAGTCCTATATATCTTGCATGAAACTATTTTATGCAAGTATATTTGCATAGAATCAGAATGTTATTCAAGGACAGAACGCAAGCTGCAATGATGCTTGCAGAAAAACTGCAATGGTTAAAAGAAGCATGGGGAACTTCTCTGATAGTATTAGCGATACCGCGAGGAGGCGTTGTGACTGGCGAAATCATAGCTAACAGGCTTGGGGTTAGTCTGGATGTAGTTGTGGCAAAAAAAGTAGGAGACCCATTGAATAGAGAATTTGCAATAGGTGCTGTCACGCATGACGGAAGTTTTATTCCAAATGAAGATGTTATCGGCTCTTCAGATATATCACAACAATACATCCAGGACCGTGTTTCTGAATTAAAGAGAGAGATAGATCGACGTCTGATAAAATTTAGGGGAAGCAAGACATATCACCTTGCCGGCAAGGCTGTGGTACTTGTTGATGACGGCGTAGCAACAGGTACAACAATGTTTGCAGCTATCAAATGGTTGAAAACCCAAAAACTAAAAACGTTGATAGTGGCAATTCCTGTAGGACCACGCAATACAATCGAGAAACTCAGAGATATAGCAGATGAAGTGATCGTTTTACATTCACCGTCGATATTTGGAGCTGTAGGAGTATTCTATCAAGACTTTTCTCAGGTTACAGATGATGAAGTTATAGAAATCATGCGTAATTACAGGAATATACACTGAATGGTTCGGAACTTCGGACTTTATTAACAAAATCTCTTTCAGTGACAGCTAATGCCTTGGTATATCTGCCAAGCATAACCACACTTCCATTATCATTATCATCGAGTTCTACATATCTCTTTTGTAGTATGGAATTCATCTCCTTTCCTTACGTTGCTCATAAAATCCGAGATCATTACCGAATCCATCCAACAACAATTGGAAATCAAGGATGTTATTGTGATACTTAATTTCTTTCCATCACAATTAAGCCGATTTCTCACCAATATATTTATAAATTAATTTATACGACGCTATCGCATCCTAATTCAATTTCGAAGGCCAGCGGAGCACTCAACTATCAAAGTATGAATAGCTGCTATGCAATTCCGGATAGCCAAATGTTGCTATTTGAATGAAAGAGAACTTCTAACGGTCGAGCAATAAATTCTTGGGCTAATCTAGACATATGAAATAAAAGTAAGCAGAAATCCATATTATTGATTATGTCAACATCGGACTTGTATGAAAGCTTCAATGAATTACGTAATACAGCAGTAAGTAAATTCATTGAGCGTGAAGTAATTGCCGACGCTAGTAATTCTATATCACAGATAATTGGAATACTAATGGATAGAAACTCTTATGACATATTCGTACCTCTATCAGGGAAAGTTGCATCCCTAAACATCAGGGATTTTTTAGGAATTAGAAACATC
>JAATVL010000257.1 GCA_014523525.1 Nitrososphaerales archaeon TH703
AGCACACATATAACCTGAGTAATAATTGAAGGTATAAGGCGCTCTGACTCGGTCAAACTAAATAAATGTCCAAGAAATGATTTTCTTGAAACTGAGATACAAATTGGTTTTGAAAAATTTGACAGATTTTTTAGATTTGCTATGATTCCTATGTCTCTTTCGTACCAATTTTGATGAGTTATTTTTGTAAAAAATGGATTATTTCCCCCCGTCCGAAAAAAACCGATTAGAGGATCAATGATGAGTTTGTCTTCATTTATGCCACTTTGAGATGCTAACAGTATACTTTCCTGTAAAATGTCGAGTGTTTCAGATGTATCTCCTGACTGATAGGCAGTAGATCTATTTCCATAAGCCCCGATAATCACAGGCAAGCCTGATGAAAAAATTATAGTCTTCATTTTATCATCATATTTGAGCCCTGTAACATCATTGATTAGATCAACTCCCATCTCAATTGAAGCATTAGCTGCATCTGCTCGTGGTGTATCTACCGAAAGCGGAATATTGCATACTTTTTTTATAGCACTGATTGCGTTTCGTAACCTTTCGACTTCTTTCTCAACTGAAATTAGAGTATTAAGATAAGGCGCAGTAGACATTCCTCCAATATCAATTATATCTGCACCTTCCTCTTCCATTTGTATTGCCCTTTCAGAAATAATTTTCTTATCTACTGAAACGGATTCTTTATAAAAGGACTCTGGACTGGAGTTGATAATTCCCATTATCCTTGGTTTTCCGTTTCCAATTTCAAGATTTCTTACCTTAACTTTCACCAATCCTATTACCCCTTACTAAAGGCGTTATCCATAAAATAGCTAAACAATATTAAACAAACTATAAACTTATTTATACAAACAAATTTTTCGATCAATAGTTTTAATATAGGTTAAATTGCCAAATATTACGAAGAACATTGAATATTTCTTATTTAGACGCTTTGGAGAACCATTATGACAAGAACACTTGACAAAACTCACACTGTCCTTTCATATGTTGAAGGCAGTCTTAAAAACGCAATTGTTATGAATGAAGATGTCAAGGAGAATGGTTTCATATTTTCGCTTATTAATCCTCCTGTTCCATTAGGCGGAAACATTGTATCTCTTGATATATATGTTGACGAGCTACCAATATCAAAAAAATCAATCCAGATTGCTACATCTGATGCAATAGTTAATGCATCAGCATTATCTGAAACAAGACCAATTCAGTTCAAGCCGTTTCAAAGTGCCAGATTTTTGGTAACAGGTATGGAGTTGGAAAATCAGAAAAAACATAAAATAACAATAATGAGTAAACTTGAAGGTTTTGAACAAATAATAATTCCATTTACATTAATGGATTATGTCGGTAATAGGAAGGAAAAAGTAATCATTTCATCCAATTTGCCGGAAGAATCAGATACACAAACTTACGGTGAGACTATGTTTATGAATTTTGCTTCCCCATTAGTACTTTCAGGTAGGAAAGCCTACATAGTCTGTTCTTCCAGTGGGGCGATTTCAGCAAACTGGACTTGGATGGGCGCAAGATATGATAACGGAGGATTATATGTACCTCCAGCTAGGGCATTTGGAAGAATCATCGTGGAAATTTCCGTAGATGAAGGCGTTAGAAAAAGACTTCCAAACTTTGTCATGTCATCGAGGCATGAAAATGGCAGCCTTTGTACTCATCACGAAGTCGCTGGAATTCATGTTAAGAGGAGATTATTCGTACCAATTGAAAATAAAGGTTTTATCCAGATACTCAATTTTGATTCTGAAAAAATTAATGAGCTTCTCACTTCAGATAATAAAAAGCAACTAACTAAAAAAATCAGAGTTCATTTCCTAATAGATGGTAACATTACCAGCTATGGTTTAGCAGCAATTTCTCAAAGTAATTTTTCAAAATATTATAAATCAGAGAATTGTCTACAGATTAGAACCATTGCAAAAAAAGGTGTTGCACATTATTTTGGAACTATTGGTATTTCTCCAAAGAATTTGAAACCTTCCAAAATACTAACAGATTCTTTTGATAATGATTTGGAATTATCTTATGATGTAGAACTTGAGGAAGGTTTGACTAAGGAAATAGCATTAATCGGTGCTGGTGATTTTACCAGTGCACAAGATTGTTTAAATGAATACAAAAACATGAGAGACAATTATAAACGACTATATGAAGAAACAAAAAATCATCACAATGCTATTTCGAGATCTAGCTTTACAATAAATCATGCATCATCTAGTTCGATTTCAAGTTCAATAATTGTTAAATTGGCAAAGGCGTTGAAAAAGGCAAAGACTGCACTTGAGTACCTGAAGGCAAATTATGATAACCTAGGAGAAGGCATTTGTGCTGGACTCCCAAGGTTTCCCAATTATTGGGCACGTGATACTGGATGGTCATTAAGAGGATATTTATCGATGGGACAATATGATTTTTCCCTCCGCGTTATTGATAATTTTTTGAAACGCCAGGCAAAACATAACCAGAATGGTGCAGTGAAAGGTGAATTGCCCATGGTTATTAGTGGGAGAACATTTCTTCACAATACAACGTACGGTTCTGCAGATTCAACCTTTTTGTTTCCGTGGGCAATTCGTGAGTACGTCCATGGTACTGGAAATACTCAGTATCTCACTAAAAGATGGGGGTCCATAGTTGATTTGGTTAATTCTGGTTTTCTTAAAGATATAGACAATGATGAATTGATTGAACACGGTTTTTCAGGCACTGCTGAAAAATTACCAATTCAGGATTCCACTTGGATGGATCATATTGATAGAAGAAAGAGCGCCAATGATGTGCAAGCATTATTTTATGAAAGCCTGCTAATAGGAAGTGAGTTAGCAAAGATAATTGATGATAAAGAGCATGAAAAGACCTGGCTTTCATCTGCTCAAAAATTGAGAAATAAGATTGATATTGAATACTGGGACCAAAAGCTGGGGTTTTACTATGATACTATTCGTAAGGATCTGACTAAAGATGGCAGTATTCGTCCAAATTCATTAGTAATTTTGCTTACTGAAGTAATAAAGGATGAACACAAGGCAAGATTAGTTTTAGAAAGACTGGAAAAGGATGACATGACTACCTCATGGGGTATGAGGTCTTTGAGCAGTTTGGATCCCAAGTATCATCCTTCACTATATCACGATGGCGCCGTATGGCCACTTGTTACCGGTTGGGCAGCTATCAGTGAAATAAAGAACCAAAGAACTCAACAGGCGCTTGACTATCTTTCTGAAATGGCTGATCGTATTATTTCTGAAAATGGGATGTACGCAGAAACGTACCGTGGTGACAGACCAGAGCCATTTAATTCGTGTATCCTCCAAGCATGGTCAGTTGGATTATATGTTTATGCATTGCGTGAATTAATGCTGGGAATTAAACCAAACATGATTGAAAATAATATCTGTCTTGAGCCCAAATTACCTGACTCGATTAGATCGGACTTTAACAACTTGAATTTTGATCATTTTATTAGTACCAATGAAGGTCTCAACAAAATTAGCATCTCGGTTAGACCTGATAGAGACAGAATTACCATAGTACCAGAACGAAATGATGTAAAGTTACCCGAATTCTCTAGTACCACTTACTCTATAGAGATTCAGAGAAACAAATAAATCTACTAGTTATATTCAACAGAATCAAATTATATCTTAAAATTAGACTAATTCAATTCTTTGATGAGTAGTTAATTGATTCATATAGACGAGGAAAAGATCTTTTCCACAATTAATGAAAAGAAACCACATTCAGTTGCTCTAGATGGACCAGATGGCATCCTAAAGAAAATTCAAAGTTGTGCTCACAAGTTGTCAGAGAAATACAATATACCTGTGTACGTTATTGGAGACACATCTTGGGGTTCATGTGATCTAAATATTCATGCTGCAGAAATGTTAGGTGTAGACATCTTGTTCAACATTGGACACACTATATCCATGGAGAACTTTGGAAATAAGGTAATTATGGTAGATGCTTTTGATGATATAGATTTTAGTAAAATTGCAAAAAGATGTGCGATTGAGTTAAAAAAGAAGAAATTTACAAAAATTTCCCTTGTGACTAGCAGTCAATATCTACATTCTATGCAAAAAGTAAAGGAGATTTTTGAGTATCATGGATATGAAGTCGTTATTGGGAGGGGAAAGGGCCATCTCAATGATGGCCAAGTTTTTGGTTGTGAGTTCTACCCAGTTTATGATACCAAGGATCAGGTAGATGCATACCTGTTTTTGGGACAGAGTATTTTTCATTCTGCCAGTGTTGCAATCGTTACGCAGAAACCCACATTCATGTTGGATCCTTACTTTAATGAATATTCAGAAATTAGTGATATAGCACGAAAACTAGAAAAAAAGGCAATTTTAACCGTATATAAAGCTCAGGATGCGAAAACAATCGGAATAATTATTGGATTAAAGGAAGGACAGTTTGCCAATATTAAGGCACTAGAACTCAAAAGGTTGCTGGAACTGGCGGGCAAAAAGATCATGCTAATAGCTATGACTGAGATAACAGATGAGCGTCTATTGTCATTTGAAGATATAGATGCCTTTATTCAAGTTGCTTGTCCGCGAATAGGAACAGATAATCATTTTCATAAACCAGTATTATCAGTTCCCCAAGCAATTTCACTCATCAAATTACTGAAAGGTGAGCCACACCAGGAATTTTTACAGATAAAACACTGGTTGTAAGAATTTGCTCAAAGATATAACGAAAAAGTGCGGTAGTAGCCTACCGGTACCACTATAGGAGTAAAGCCCAATCTCAAGCTCTACAAGATCAATCACGTAGACGTGCTAGCATGGATACGCTGCCTTAGGATTGCACCCTCCCGGACCTCATCCATTTCGACAATTCACAATCAAGCACATGCCTTCGCATATATCGTCGTTCATACCCATCCGACACGGCGTGGTATCATATCAGCAAAGCAAGCAGGAACTTCACAGCTAAAGATTTACCCAGTAGTTACTGATCCCAGCATAAAGCCGATTTCCGGTTTGGGGTACGGCTAACACCCCAATCCTCCCTACTACCGCAAAAATATTACACAAATTAGATATATTTGTGTATCCTGTTGGTAAAAATAAACTCTTACTTGTTTGCAATCCATAGTTATTCCAATAATTACTTTCTTTTTAGTTTACAATTATAATGGGAATTAACAATCTATTCTTAAAATCATTTAATAGCGCTCAATAACCTAACTATAATGTAATTGATTGGTGCGTTCAGGTGAAAACAAAGCATCAACCTATTGACTACCCAACAATGAATTCAAGATAGATGGTACGAAAAGTTGTCAAGATTTTATTTAAAACTTTCTAATACAAACGACTAACTAAATTCCTAAATCTTGATAATATGTAGCATTAGAGCTGGAAATTACTCTTAAATTAACTGTAGGAACGAGTACTGGGCAAAAATGTGATATTATTCTTCATTTTCATCAATACCAACTTAACCTTTTCCAATCACAATAAGGATTGGTACTATTGATAGTAACAAAAAGGACTTTTAATTTACACCGAAATTTCACTTGCAGAATAATACTTCTGCGCTGTTACATGTTACATGTTTATTTATTTTAATTAGCCTCCTTTCATCGGTGTGAGGTAGACGGAAGAGGTGACCTAACTGAGCCAAGTCATAGTTTGTTTGTTTTAGTATTCGGTTGAAATGACATTAACAGACTGTTCGAAACAAGATCTAATTTTTTTTAAATAACAGATTCAGGGTACTACATACTGAACATACATCACCCGACGAGTCTCTGCCACACACTAAACATCGTCTATGTTCGCGATCAATGACATTATTTGTAGACTTCAGCTTCTTGGCAATCTTCAAAATTGAATTGTACGCATTATATTTTATCCCCGGATGAATTTTCTCAAGATTGTTCAAGTGGCTTCTAAAAGCACTTCTTATACTTTCATCTTTATATGGGCATTCTTCTGCTTGAAATGGAATATTCAAATGAATGGCATACAATACAAGTTCCTTCTCATATATCTCCATTAATGGTTTGATTTTCTTTAATCCGCCAACTCCATATTCTATTGGTTCTGGATAAGTCCAGCCGATTCTTTCAACATCACCAGCAAATAAATTGATAAGAAAGGTTTGGATATAGTCATCCAAATTATGTCCAGTCGCAATTACATTTGCTCCGCATGATTCCGCAAGCTGATCAATTGCCCTTCTTCTAAAAGTTCCACACATAGAACATGATGAAATCTTCTCTGAGGGCCTTACTTCCATGGCGTTGTCCATTGATAAACCAAAAAGTTCGCTGAAACTTACCACTCTGTTTTCAACGCCTATACTGGAACAAAAGCATTTTACAATGTTTAGAGATTCGTCACGATACCCCTTAATTCCCTCATCCACAGTAATGGCTACAAGTTCAGGGTTTACACCGCTAAGTATGTTTTTTAGTATATTCAAGAGCGCAAGACTATCTTTACCTCCAGATACTGCAACTGCCACCCTATCACCATGTTTTATCATGGAAAATTTTGATAATGTTCGTTTTGCCTTATATTCTACTGATTTAATAAAACATTTTTTACACAATAATTCTCCAGAGTAGTTCCTTAAGTAAATGGCATTGCTTTTCTTGCACTTGCTACACTGTTTGGACATCTGGATAAACAATGTCTGGGGACATTCATCATTAATACTTTTTACCGTCTTGAGCATAAACTAGTAAAATGTGAGTAATTGCTGGGTAGAATTTTTCTAAAAGCATTTAAGTATATAACTATAAATTAATTTTTGACTTGACTGCCAGCCATGACGTTATTGATGAAATTAATCTAAAAATCATAAATATTTTGAATAACGACTCCAGTTTACCGTTTGTTGAAATAGCAAAACAAATCGGAATATCGGATGCCACGGTTCACATAAGAGTGAGACGTCTACTTGCCGCAGGAATAATTAAAAAATTTACCATAGCTTTGGACAACAATAAGCTTGGTTATGATCATCTTGCATTTATGGGCATAAATATAGAACCTGGAACTGCCGATGAAGTAACAAATAGTCTTTCAACCATAGAAGAGGTCCTAGAAATCCATGAAATGCATGGTAGATTTGACCTTCTCTTAAAAATAAGAGCGAAGAACTTGGAGGAAATGCGTGATATAGTTGTAAACAAAATAAGAAAATTGCCCAGGATTATTGAGACTGAACTGATGACCGCCTTAAAGACCAGAAAGGAAGATCATATGGTACCAATGATGGACCCTGATTTGTAACTAGGGCCATTTCCTAAATTTTCTATCTACATTCTCTGTTTGTCTTTCTTTGAAGATGTCCACCAGTCAAGATAATCATCATGATATTTTTTCCTGTCATTACCATCATCCCTAAAGGTTTTATCTCTTAATTCATCCATTTTTTCCCTAGATGCAAAAAGACCGCAGCTCTTGCATATGAAATTCTTGGTAGCAGTATCCAACTTTAATTCTCCACCACACTCAGGGCAAAAATTAGACAATCTATCAATTATTAGGCAAGCCTTATAAAAAACGTTACGTGATTTTCTTATTTCGCTATGTTTGCTTTACATTTGAACAAGATATGAAATTTGCTAATCATTTGATAAAATAAAGTCAGCAAGTTCCTTCACCATAGCTCCCATGCGATAAGTACTTGGGATAACATCCACGTTTATTTGGAATTTCTCTAGCATTTTTGAAGTAGAAGGTCCTACGGACACAACAAGTAGATTATGGTTTAGCCTATCTTTTAGTGAATCAATCTTATTGTTTGTTTTTGCGAAGTCAAAGAACTCCTTAACTGCTGGAGGGCTTGTAAAGGTGATTGCATCTATAATACCTGTCATTATATCTTCTATGAGTTTTCTAATTTTCTCTTCCGTCGGAGCCACGTAATCATATCCCATTTCCTTTAACATGATTCCACTTTTTTGTTCAAGACTTATAGAATATGAATATGACGAAAATTCAAACACTTTTGAACCTAACGATTCAAGCTTTCGTTTAAATGAGTCAGAGTAATCACCGTGCCACAG
>JAATVL010000258.1 GCA_014523525.1 Nitrososphaerales archaeon TH703
AATCTAAGGAGGAATTAGATTTAGAAGAAAAAGTACTCGTTAATGCTGGATGGATAGCGAGATTAAGTTAAAAAAATGGAAGGTAAAGAAAAACTCGAGAGTTATCTAAAGAGTAAAGATGTGAACTCAAGTATTAAATTACTTAATCGTTCTCAGAACAAAAAGCCAAATGCAGGTTAGTAGAACCCTACTACATCAAGGGCACTAATCCCGATCGCTTCATAAAATAATGTTCCCCTCTTTAGATCTAGGGCAGGATGAAAGACACCCTTGACTGTTACACTTGAAACCACTGTGAGTAACATTAACACAACAATATTAAATAAACAATTATACTATAGTTGGTATAAAAAAGATTTCGTCTGCGGTAACTGGAGAATTCCTATAATGGAATTTTCTGTCCAAGTGAAAGGTATAAGAATCTCCTCAGATGCTGGGATTAATATAGATCGCTATAGATTGAATAGATCAGCGTAGCTGATTTATTTATTTAAGGTAGACAGAATATTTGCCTGTATTTTCCAAATTTCTATTCTCTTATTAAACAAATCAAAGTCATGAGATGAAATATCCATTGAAGGAACCTTACCTTTAAGGTAACTTACCGCTCTATTCGCTATTTCAGTAGTTGGTGTAACATCTAATTCGTCATTCTTAGTAATGCCTAAACTTTCAAGCAAATTTACATCAGAAGGTGTAATAACGGAAGCTGTAATACGCGGATTCTCCAGTATGTTACTTTTGGCGCATGGAAAAAAAAATGGAACGCATACAAAATTGAGTGATGATAGAACATCATTAACCGTAATGATTGTCCTTTTATCAAGCAATGCAGTATCGCATGCTTTCAATATCATGATATTTGTCAATGCTTCAACTTCGCCTGCGGAAAGCATAGTATCAACAGCTATCTTTGAAACCATATCTGATATTTGGTTTATAATTTCAGGGGTAGTAGTCAGTCCCAAATCGTTGGTTTTTTTTAGGATTTCTTCTTGGTTCATTCATCGAGAAATAGCCTGCGCAATTATTAAGCCTATCCCAATAGGTAATATCGAATGTTGTAGACATCTAATGAAGAAACATAATTCTTGCAAAAATGGGAGTTTAGTGTATCTTTTTCGGCTTCTTAATTTCCATTAAATCCAATTACTCTTTCTTCTCTGATCTATAAATGCCAAGTTCTTTCAGGACACTGATTACTATAGGAATCTCTAAATCTAATTGCATCGCAATGAATTCTTCACCAATTCCAGATAAATACAGGTTCTTTACAACATCTTTCTTTTCTTCTGAAATCATTTTTATCAGGCAGTGATCGTCTATGATTCATTATTTGATATATATACTTGACACAATTTCGTTCTGTATGAAATGAAGAATCAAAAAATCCTATGGTATTAATTCCTTACTTTGATCGTAACGAATTAAAGATCCATAACAAAATTCAGTTAACTTATTTATTTAATATCATTGATTCATAAAAACAGAAAATAATCCAGTCGTATCCCGACGGGCTCACAAAATATGTTTCCTCTTATTTACGTCTAATAAAATTCTATTTTTAGAAATTCTAATTATGTTCCGTATGAATATTCAATCGAATCCCTCCGACCCCGTCCGTCATGAAATATAATATCATCTTTTCATGTGACTTATTTCACAACAAGTTTCTAATTAAGAATCAAATTTGCCCTACGTTTCCATTTCAGTTATTATTGCGTCAGACGGTTAAAATTTTACACTCCTTATTAATAGAATAACAGATTGCCTAGCAGATAGAATAATTGTAGTTTGTCCCGTCAATTTTAAGTAGAGAAGAGGTAAAAAGTATATTGGACAAGTCTGGAAACAAATTTGTTCGTTCAGCTAAAAGAGGATTTTGAAACTAACTCGTCAGTTATCTCTTTCTTGTCAATATCTTGCTGAGTACGAGTCTTTTGAAGCTCTGCCTTGGTAAGAAGAAGTTTTGGTTTGAATCTTCCCAGTAGTATAGAGTTACCTACCACAGTTACAGAGCTCATGGCCATTGCAACTGCAGCTAACATTGGTAACCATCCAAATATTTCTACTCCAAGCAACGGGACTAAAGCTCCAGCAGCAATTGGTATCAATCCTGTATTGTATGCAAAAGCCCAGAAAAGATTTTGCTTAATCTTGGAAACCGTTTTGCTTCCTAGTTCGAGTGCGATGGCCACATCTCTAACGTCACCTTTAATTAGTATAATGCCACCAGTTTCCTTTGCTACATCAGTTCCTGATCCTATTGCAATTCCCAAGTCTGCTCTAGCTAATGCTGGTGCATCATTAATTCCATCTCCTACCATGGCTACTATTTTTCCCTCAGACTGGAGTTTTGATATTACTTCTTCTTTTTGTTGCGGAAGAACTTGCGCTATAACTCTTTCGATTCCAAGTTCAGCTGCGATATATTTGGCAGTTCTTTCATTGTCCCCTGTGAGCATTATGACTTCTTTGCCCTTTGATTTTAAAGCATCTATAGCTTTCTTGGCACTTTCTTTTATCGTATCAGCGAGAGCTAAAATTCCCGAGAGCTTTGAGTCAATTGTCACCAAGACGGCAGTCTTTCCCATAGTTTCGAGCTCTTTTAATTTAGACTCAACACTTTCAGGTGTTGCAATTTTATTATCAATCATAAGCATTCTTGTTCCAACCAATATTACGTGCCCTTCGTATACGGCTCTTAATCCTTTACCTGAAATCGCCTCAGATATCTCTGGATTTGGAATCATATTATCTTCTTTGGCTTTCCTTACAATCGCCTGCCCTAAGGGATGTTCAGACCCTGCCTCTGCAATCGCTGCCAATCTCAGTAACTCCTTTTCTCCAATTCCAGATTCGGAAATGTCATAGATGTCGGTAACAGATGGCTTGCCCTCTGTCAATGTTCCTGTCTTGTCGAATACTATCGTCTGTACTTTACTAGCGATTTCCAGGTACTCTCCACCCTTGAATAATATACCATGCTCAGCAGCCTTTCCAGAACCCATCATTAATGCGGCAGGTGTGGCAATTCCTAGTGCACAAGGACATGCAATGATAATGACTGAAACAAAAGCCAGAAGACTATAAGTAAATCCTATATTGCCTACAAAATACCATCCTAGACCAACACCTATGGCGGTGATCACTATCGCAGGAACAAAATATTTTGCAACTTGATCCACCATTCTTTGCATCTGAGCTTTACCAGTTCGAGCTTCTTCTACGAGTTTTACTATCTGTGACAGTACGGTATCTCGTCCAACTTTTGAAGCTTTAATTTTTAATAAACCTGTCCTGTTTATAGTTGCTCCAATAACATCATCAGCTTTTGATTTGTCAACAGGAATACTTTCGCCAGTTATTGCAGATTCGTCCAATGTGGATGCTCCCTCTATTATTATTCCATCGGTAGGGATGCTCTCGCCAGGTCTAACGATTAAAAGATCTTGTTCTTTTATTTCCTCAATAGGTATTTCGGTTTCTACCTCAAGGATCTGTCCAAAAGGATTCCTTGTTGTGCGCAGTACTTTAGCTTTACGGGGTTGCAAGTCAAGTAGTTTTCTTACGGCATCCGATGCTTTCTCTTTTGTTCTTGTTTCGAGTAATTTGCCTATAAGTATCAAAGTAATAATTACCGCAGCCGTTTCAAAATATACGGATTTAAAAGGAAAGAAGTTTGGAGCAATCGTTACTGCTGCACTATACAAATAAGCTGCTGATGTTCCAATTGCTATAAGTGTA
>JAATVL010000259.1 GCA_014523525.1 Nitrososphaerales archaeon TH703
AAGGGGGAAGATGATTCTATACTTGTGATTGAATCAAACGGTTCATTAACACCCCAAGAGATTGTGCTAGAGGCTGCCAAAATTCTAGGCTCAAAAATCAAGGATTTTGATAGTGTGATTCAATCACTATCATTACCAAAGAATGTCTAGGTATACGTTTATTTGGGGTTTAAGGATAGCGAGAATATTTCATGTTTCCTGATACTTTAAGCAATACGATTTGGACTCTAAGGAATGCTCTAAAGAAAAATAAAGTACCAATATGGAAAGCCGTAATAAAAGAGCTCTCTAGGTCGAGATCTAACAGAAGGGAAGTTAACATAGGTGAGTTGGCACACGTTACTAAGGATAAAGAAGTTGTGATAGTACCAGGGAAGATATTGGGCTCTGGTGAATTGAGTCACAAGTTAACAGTATGGTGTTTCACTATTTCAGAAGTAGCCACAAGAAAGATACTTGACGCTGGTGGAAAAATACTTCCTCTTGATAGCTTGATAAAGAAATACCCAGATGGTAAGGGGGTAAGAATAATTGGTTAAACAGCTTGTTGAGCAAACACAAAAACCTATTCAGATTTTAACTATTGATGCAACGGACTGTATTGCAGGGAGGATGTGTTCCCATATTTCAAAACTTTTACTCAAAGGCCATCATGTCACAGTAGTAAATGCAGAAAAATGCATGATTTCAGGCAATAGGTACAAGACTATCGAAATATATAAGGAATTTTTAGAAATTTCATCTGCCACAAATCCCATTCATGGTCCATTTCATCCAAGAAAGCCTGATAAAATCCTGACAAAAATGGTTAGAGGTATGTTACCAAAAAGAAAATCTAGTGGAATAACCGCATTAAAGAGATTGAGAATCTATATCGCAATACCACCAGCGCTCAAGAATACAAAGCTTGAAACGTTTGAAGATTCTAAAATTAGAAAACCTCCATCATATTTTATAACTCTTGGAGAATTAGCAAAACAAATAGGTTGGAATGGGTTAGATACTTATGAATAAAATAGATCTTTATCCAGGCCAAAGGAAATCAAGTAGAGCTGTGGCGACAATTTCAAAGGGAACGGGAAAAGTTAAAATAAACAACATACCGGCCGAATTATTGAATTCTGAAGTAGCAAGAGAATTAGTACTTGTTCCACTTAAATTGATAGGTGATTACAGGGATAAGGTAGATATAAGTGTCAAGGTGCACGGAGGCGGTTTCATGGGACAGGCATTTGCAAGTACTGTTGCTATCTGTCGAGCACTAACGGGTGCCGGAAAGGGTGGAAGAGATCCGAAAGATCACCCATTTGCAAGAAGCGTGCGCACAGAAATTCGCAAAAGAATTACAGAATTTGATAGACACTTTTTATCAGGAGACCCCAGACAAACAGAATCAAAGAAATTTGGTGGATCTGGAGCAAGACGCAGAAAACAAAAGTCGTACCGTTAGATTTTTTGCTTTACTCATATTTTATTTGTACCAAAACCAGACTTTCTACTTGTTATTTATCTTCAAATTATGATCTATTGCTTTAGATATTATCTTTTTACAATATCCTTACGATCTGGAGAAATATAAAATTCCGATAACTTCTTGTCATAACATATACCGCAAATATATCCTGAAATCTTCCACTCTTCCATTGATTTGTACTTAAAGGTTAACTCGTTACCACATAAGACACATTTTAGATCATTTTTATCCATATACATCACTAAGTCCAATCTGGAGTAAATTAAAAGTTGTGAAATAACAATCAAATATGATGACCATTTGCCAAACTTGAATTTGCAAATAAATTCTCAAAGACGTAACAAGCAATATTTTAAATTAGGATCTTAAAGTCAACATAACCATCACTATGAACGCTAAGGAATCATATTATAAGGTGTTCGATCTTGTTGAAAGGCATCATAAATGGTTTAACTCCTCTATTCCTTTAATTGCAAGTGAAAATATTCCGAGTCCTGCTGTAAGAGAAGCTATAGTATCAGACTTTGGGAATAGGTACGCAGAGGGCTGGCCAGGTGAACGGGTCTATGCTGGATGTATCTACATTGATCAAGTAGAAATAATTTGTAATGAATTAGCAAAAAAGGTATTCAAATCTGAATTTGCAGATTGTAGAGCTACTTCGGGTGTTGTTGCAAATCTTGCAATATACTCTGCTTTTTCTAATCCGGGAGACTATATGCTAGCTGCATCTATTCCTAGTGGAGGACATATTTCTCATGGTAAAAGGGAACATTCTGGGACAGCCGGTCTAGTGCACGGGCTCAATATAGAACATTATCCATTCTCAAAGGAAGATATGACAATTGATGTGGACGCTACCAAGAAAAAGGTCAGTGAAATGATTGCGAGTGGTAAGAAACCTGCAATAGCAATGTTTGGAGGAAGTCTTTTTCTTTTTCCTCATCCGGTCAAAGAATTGGCAAGTTTTATGCATGAGAATAATATTTACATAAATTACGATGGAGCTCACGTTGCAGGATTGATAGCAGGAGGAGAATTTCAAGATCCAATCAGAGAGGGCTCAGATTCTATGACAATGAGCTCTCACAAGACTCTCTGGGGTCCACAAGGAGGAATAATCGTCTCATTAGAAAGATATGCAGATAACATAAAGAAAGCTATTTTTCCCGGAAATACAAGCAGCCATCATCTCCATCATGTCGCGGGTAAGGCTATAGCTTTGGCAGAGTCCTTAGAATTTGGAAAGGAATATGCAAAACAAGTCCTAAGGAATGCAAAAACCCTTGCTGAATCACTTGCTAGTTTCGGTTTTACAGTTTTAGGAGAAAAACGCGGATATACCGAATCACATCAAATGGCTGTAGATGTTTCCAAGTTTGGGGATGGTGGGACTATAGAAAAAGAATTAGAAAAAGCAAACATTATTCTTAACAGACAACTACTGCCAGGCGATATCAAATCTGGTAAACACTTTATGCATCCAAGCGGAATAAGGATAGGAGTACCTGAAGTAACCAGATTAGGAATGAAAGAAAGTGAGATGAAAGAGATAGCATCGTTCATCAAACAAGTTGTAATTGACAAATCAGATAGTACAAGAGTGCGCATCGATGTGACTAAATTTAGAGAACAATTTCAAAAAGTGCAGTACGCGTTCGAAAATTCAACAGATGCTTACCAATATATAAAAATAAGAACTTGAAGATATAAAGCCAATAGTTATCTAATCTACCAACACGACGTTTTGTGAGAGGCTTTTACACATATTTTCAATACGCAAGAGCGACTTTGCAAATTATGCATAAATATTAAGCTTTATCACCAAGTTTACGTGTTGTCTAATATTTACTACTTGATGTATAACTTTATTAACCGATATAGCTTTGAAAATCTAAATTATATTTCAATATTTAATAGATTAGCTTAATTTCTATAATTGGAAGTAAGCTATTCGATATTAAACCTAAATTAAATTTAGATAATATTTCAAAAAAACAATGAATTAGATTAAAAAAAAATATTAAAAAACATATATTTTATTGGTTATTATATCAATAGAGGCCACATTATAGAATTATTGTAATATATTAATTTATTTATGACCAATTTACGCTAGAACTAATGAACAAGAAACAACCAGTGAAAACCATCTTTCTATTGACATCGATGTTGACTTTGACGTTTGGAGTCTTATTACATGCAACCGGTGGTCAGGTATATGCCGCTAAAAATATTTGGGCTGGTGAAAACACAATGGAGGAACTTGTAAAGAAAATAGATAAGGGTAAGGCAAGTGATGATAGTATGAATTGGAAAGATTTCAAAAATTCGAAAATTTTCAAACAAGAAGATAGTGAAACAAAAGA